>NZ_BCBI01000006.1:0-148725 GCF_001320565.1 Pseudomonas sp. NBRC 111132 | reverse complement strand
TCACAGGCGCTAAATAAACCGCGCCAGCCACTTCAAAGCAAAAACCGCAGTCAAGCCTGTACAGGCTCTGCCAGCAGTTGCCCCATGCGCACTGCAGAACCAGCACCCAGGCTTTCAGCCCACTTCACCTGCTCCGGCCCGAACAGCACGATGGCGGTCGAGCCCAGCTTGAAGCGGCCCAGCTCGGCGCCCTTTTCCAGATGGATCGGCGCGCGGCTGGCTTCGTCGTAACGGAAGGTTTTCAGCTCACGCTTTGGCGGCGTGACCAGCCCGGCCCATACGGTTTCGATCGAGGCAACGATCATCGCGCCAACCAGCACCACAGCCATTGGCCCACGTTCGGTATCGAACAGGCAGACCACACGCTCGTTGCGAGCGAACAGCTCGGGAACGTTCTCTGCGGTGGTCTGGTTGACCGAGAACAGGCGGCCCGGCACATAGACCATTTCACGCAGGGTGCCGGCCAGCGGCATGTGCACGCGGTGGTAGTCCTTGGGCGACAGGTAAATGGTGGCGAACTCGCCGCCCATGAACGGCGCGGCCATGGCCGGGTCACCGCCCAGCAGCTCTTGCGCGCTGAAACCGTGGCCTTTGGCCTGGAAGATGCGGCCGTGCTCGATCGGGCCGAGCTGGCTGACAGCACCGTCGGCCGGGCACAGGATGGCGCCCGGGGTTTCGTCCAGCGGGCGGGCGCCTGGCTTCAGGGCGCGGGTGAAGAACGCGTTGAAATGCTCGTACGCGCTCAGGTCTTCGACCAGCGCTTCGCTCATGTTGACCTGATAGCGCTTGGCGAACCAGGCAGTGAAGGCATTTTTGAACCAGCGTGCGCGGCACTCGGCGACGCAGCCGGCCAGTCGCGACAGCAGGTGGTGCGGCAGCAGGTACTGGCTGATGATGAACAAACGGGATTTCATGCAGGTTCCTTAAACTTCTACAGGCGTGTCCGGGTGGTTGCCCCATTCGCTCCACGAGCCGGCGTAAGCCTTGACGCGTGGGTAGCCGAGGGCCTTGGCCACCAGATAAGTGAAGCCGGAGCGGCGGTGGGTCTGGCAATGGGTGATCACTTCCTTGTCCGGTGTGATGCCCAGCTCCAGCAGGACGTCGGCGATGTCCTGGCGAATGCGCAGGTGGTCGTTGAGGTCCATGCCGGCGGTCCACTCGAAGTTGATCGCACCGGGGATGTGGCCGCCCTTGGCTGCCAGCACTTTCTCGCCACTGAATTCCTGCGGGCCGCGCGCGTCCCAGATGACCAGGTCATCGGCGCCCAGGCGGCTTTGCAGGTACTCGCGCGTGGCCGTGGGGGCGCTGTCGATACGCAGGCGTACCGGGGCGTTGCCGCTGGCGGGCACTTCAGTGGACAGCGTATCTGCCGGCCAGGCCTGGATACCGCCATTGAGGTAGTGGTAGCCCTTGTGCCCGATCACATCGAGCAGCCAGATGAAACGCCCCGCCCAGCCGCCGCCTTCATCGTCGTACACCACATACACGGCGTCGTCGCGATGGCCGAGTTCGCTGAACAGTTTTTCCAGTTCGCCCAGGGCCGGCAGCAGGCCGGGCGCGGGCGGCTGGCCAAGCTGGGTGCGCTTGCCTTCGACAAAGCGTGCGCCGGGGATATGCCCGCTGACATAGCGGTTGGCGCTGCTCAGGTCGACCAGGATCAGCTGCGGCGAATCCAGGCGTGGCAGCAGGTCTGCAGCTTCGATCACCAGGGGCAGGCCGGAAAAGTCAGTCATCCACGGTCTCCAGTGTGGAAAGAGGGGCGATTGTAGCGCAAGGCTCAGCCCTTGCGGTTGGCAAACACCGACAGGGCGCGCTCGATGCATTGCGCGGTCTTGCCGACAGCTTGCACGCTGATATCGGCCAAGGGCCGACAGCCCTGGTCGGCCACCAGCAGCATCAGCACCTGGTCGTTCACCGCCAATGAACGCAGCAGTACATGCTCGCTGCGGAACAAGGCACGCAGCGGGGCGGGCAGCAGGGCCGAAAACTGGCTGTGGTTTTCCGGGGTTATGCGCAGTTGCCCAGCCTGGCTCATCAGCTTTTGCAGCAGCTTGTTCTGCGACACCTGCAGGGCCAAAGCCCCGGCTTCCTTGGGCAGGCCGGCAATCTGCTGTACGCGCAGGTAGTCACTGGCCTTGTCCAGGCTCAACAGCATGATGCGTTGCATGCCGCAGGCCAGCAGGGCCTCGCGGGCCTGGGTGGCCAGGTGCACGGTGTTGGTGAACGGGCTGGGTTGGGCCAGCAGGTCCTGGCACAGTGTGCGCCAGCGTGCCAGGTCGTCGCTGCTGGGCGGTGGCGGGGCCAGCATGTCCGGGTGCGGGCGGCGTTGGTGCCACGGCCAGATCAACGCTTCTGCCGGATGGAACAAGGCATGTCGGGCGTGGCGGCGGGCGCTGGCAGCGGCCTGCTGGTGCACCTGCTGCTGCACGTCTTCCAGCGAGGTCTGCAGGTACAACGCAGTCAGCAGTTGCCAGCGCAGCAAGTGTGGGTTGTCCCAGCCGACCTGTGCTGCCAGGGCAAGGTTGTTGGCCAGCAACACGGTATTGGCCGGCTGGTTGAACCAGCGCCGCAGGCCGGGCTCGGCGTCCAGGCGGTGCTGCTGGCTGAGCAGGTCTTCGTCGCGGGCGATGTTCAGCACCTGGGCCAGTTGATCGCGTTCTTCCAGCAGCAGGCGGTAACCCTGGGTGACCCATTGTGGCAGGCGCCAGTACTCGGCCATGGTCTGGCACAGCGCCATGATGCGCACGCCAAACAGTTCTTCCTCCACCCCTGCTGCGTCCTCCCCCTTGTGGATTACCCGCAACTCCCAGGTATCGAGCAACTTGGGGTAGGCCAGCGCCAGCGGCCACAGTGGCGAAAGGAACAGCAGGCTGCCCCAGTGAATTTCTTGCCAGAGCCGTGCCAGGCGGCTGGCGAACAGACCGCTGGCCTGCTGTGCGGCGTGCTGGCTGATCATCTGGAACTGGCACAGTACCGGCGGGATTTCTTCCACAGGCAACGCTGGCAGGCGTCTGAGCAGCTGTTCGCTGCGCTCCAGGCCCAGGCGGTTGAGTGCGACTTCCAGGCTTTCGGCGGGCTCGGCCAGGCTGGCATTGGTGGGGTGATTGGCTTCGCGCATCACCGACAGCACCAGTGCCGGGCTGTCCTGCATCAGTTCGGCGATATCGCGCAGCGAGCGGCGGCTATCGTTTATGGCGGCCATGACCCGGTCGTAGCTGTGCTTCGGCACGGGGATGCGAACACTCTCGAGCAGCTTTACCCAGGCCTCTAACGTACGCGGGGCCTGAGCGGGCACCTTGGTTTCAATTGGCATTTTGACATCAGTCCGAACTGGCTTTTCGCATTGAGTGGCTATAGTCTGGCGCAGTTCTGCCGATAAGTAGAAGAAGAGTTTTAAAGCTCCCGTCTCTTCCCCTGACCACGACAGCAAGTGCTTTGAACCTATGGCTAAAATTATCGGCATCATCGTCGTATTCGCGAGCGTGCTCGGCGGCTACGTGCTCTCCCACGGCAAAATCGCAGCGCTGATCCAGCCGTTCGAAGTACTGATCATTGGCGGTGCGGCCTTTGGTGCGTTCCTGCAGGCCAACCCTGGCCACATGACCATGCACGTCATCAAGAAGTCGATGAAAATGTTCGGCTCGCGCTTCAGCCATGCCTTCTATCTGGAGGTGTTGGGCCTGGTGTACGAGATCCTCAACAAGAGCCGTCGCGAAGGCATGATGGCCATCGAGGCCGACATCGAGGACGCCGCCGCCAGCCCGATTTTCGCCAAGTACCCGACGGTACTGGCCGATGAACGCATGACTGCGTTCGTCTGCGACTACCTGCGCATCATGTCTACCGGCAACATGGCCCCGCACGAGCTCGAGGGCCTGTTCGACATGGAACTGCTGAGCATGAAAGAAGAGCTGGAGCACCCGTCGCACGCGGTGACCGGCATCGCCGACGGCATGCCGGGCTTCGGCATCGTCGCGGCGGTACTGGGTATCGTGGTGACCATGGCCTCGCTGGGCGAAGGTGACCAGGCGGCCATCGGCATGCACGTGGGTGCGGCGCTGGTCGGTACCTTCTTCGGTATTCTGGCGGCCTACGGCTTCTTCGGCCCGTTGGCCAAGTGCCTGGAGCACGACGCCAAGGAAGAGCTGAACTTGTACGAATCGATCAAGGCTTCGCTGGTGGCCTCTGCCTCGGGCATGCCGCCTTCGTTGGCGGTCGAGTTCGGGCGCAAGGTGCTGTACCCCAAGCACCGCCCAAGCTTCGCCGAACTGGAACAAGCGGTTCGCGGTCGCTGAGTCATGGAAAACAACCAGCCCATTATCGTCAAGCGCGTCAAGCGCTTTGGCGGCGGCCACCACGGCGGCGCCTGGAAAATCGCCTTCGCCGACTTCGCCACGGCGATGATGGCGTTCTTCCTGGTGCTGTGGCTGATGTCCACGGCCACGCCAGAACAGAAGATCGCTATTGCCGGCTACTTCAAAGACCCGATTGGCTTTTCGGAAAGCGGCACGCCCTACGTCATCGACCTGGGCGGCTCGCCTGAGCTGGCACCGGAAAAGACCATCAACCCGGAAGTGAAGGCCGAACCGACGCAGGAGTCCACCACCCAACTGAGCAAGGACCAGGTCGAGACCATGGCCGAGCAGGTGGAGCGTGAGCGCCTGGAACTGCTGCTGCAAGAACTGCAGAACAAGGTGGAAGAGAACCCGCAGTTGCAGAAGTTCAAGGACCAGATTCTGTTCGAGATCACCCAGGACGGCCTGCGTATCCAGATCATGGACGCCGAGAACCGGCCGATGTTCGACATTGGCAGTGCGCGCCTGCAGCCGTACTTCGAAGACATCCTGCTGGCCATGGCCGACACCATCAAGGCGGTGCCGAACAAGATCAGCATCAGCGGCCACACCGATGCCAAGCCGTATGCCGGCACTGGCGAGTTCGGTAACTGGGAGCTGTCGGCCAACCGCGCCAACGCCGCACGTCGTGCGCTGGTGGCCGGTGGTTACCCGGACGGCCAGGTGGCGCGGGTGGTGGGCTACGCCTCGTCGTCGCTGTTTGACCGCAAGGACCCGTTCAACCCGGTCAACCGCCGCATCGACATCATCGTGCTGACCAAGAAGGCCCAGCGCAACATCGAGGGTGAGCAGGGAGCGCCGGAGGCACCGGCCGCCCCGCCTGCCGCACCGCCAGCCAATGACGCTGCGCCAGGGGCTTCGGCACCGGCCGCGCCAGCTGCATCGGGGACGGGGGGCGAGGCCGAACAGGCACCGATGCAGCCGCGCGAACTGCGCCAGAAACTGAACATCTTCGAGGATGGTACGTTGAAGATGGATGAGGCCAAGGACCAGTAAGCGCGGCATTTCGCGGGCACAACTGTCTTGCTCAACATCCAGGGGTTTCGCGATCACCGGCGTAGCCGGTGTTTGCGGCTGCATCTCCGTCAGAACCCCCGCCTGATCTTGGCCTTGAGATCAGCATGAAAGAAGGCTGCATTATCCCTGTCAGTGCAAGAGCCGCGCCCCGGCGGCAGTGTCATGGCTCGCTCGAACATGCGTTCGTCATGATAAGCCCGCACGAACAGGTCGATATGCGTACGTTCGCGCATGGCCGGCCATTTGCTCAGGCAAACCGGCAGTGCGCCTGAACCTTTGCGAAAGAAACTCACTCGCCGGCAGGTAATCGCTGCCGCCCCCAGCAGCCAGGCGGTCCACCAGGCGTCGTTGGTATCGGTCGGCAATACTCCGATCCAGTGGGTGGCATCGTTCATCTGCTGGCAGAAACTGCCATACAGGTCGTCATGGGTTTGCCCGTCGCAGTCCAACTGCACCACTTGGGTGGGGATGCCTTCGAGCAGCAGGCGCTCGTTGAGAATAAAGGCGTCGAGCCGCACTTCGTGGCGGTAGCTGATAAGAACCGGCATGGCGGTTACCCTCCCTGATAGAAGCCATGACCATCAGGGAAAGCGGACGTGTGGGCAATAGATGACGGCGAAACCAGAGCCGTCCTACACGGCTCGGTAATAAATCCTACAGATTGCTCTGGCCCGCCGCCCAGTCAGTAGCTGTCTTCTGTGAGGCTGGCGATGATCGAGCGGTAGCTGTTCATGCGCTGCGGCTTGATACGCCCCTCGTCCAGGGCCTTGAGCAACGCACAGCCCGGTTCTCGGTCATGCTTGCAGTCGCGGAAACGGCATGTACCGAACAGGTCACGGAACTCGATGAAGCCATCTTCCACGTCGTCGCGGCTGACGTGGCCAAGGCCGAACTCACGAATACCCGGCGAGTCGATCAGGTCGCCGCCGTTCGGGAAGTGGTACAGCCGCGCCGTGGTGGTGGTGTGAGTGCCTTGGCCCGACCATTCCGACAGGTCGCCGACGCGAGTGCCAGCGTCTGGCAGCAGGCTGTTGACCAGTGATGACTTGCCCACCCCCGACTGGCCGACGAACACGCTGATGTGACCGTCGAGTTGCTGTTGCAGGCGCTGCATGCCGTCACCCTGGTGTGCCGATACTTCCAGCAGCGGGTAGCCCAGTTCGCGGTAGACCTCCAGCAGTGCATGCAGGCCGGGGCCGTTCTCGTCGTTGATCAGGTCGGCTTTGTTCAGCAGCAGCAGCGGGCGCAGGCCGGCGTGCTCGGCAGCTACCAGGTAGCGGTCGATCAGGTTCGGGTGTGGCTCCGGGGCCGGGGCAAAGACAATCACGATCAGGTCGACGTTGGCCGCCACCGGTTTCAGCTGGCCGTGGTTGTTCGGCCGGCAAAGCTCGGTGCTGCGAGGCATCTGCGCCACGATCACGCCAATGCCCTGGTTGCCCGCCCGCCACACGACGCGGTCGCCGGTAACCAGCGCCGGCAGGTTGGCGCGCAGGTGGCAGCGGAATACCTGGCCTGCGCCTTCGCCATCCTGGGCTTCTACTTCTACCTGCACGCCGAAGTGCGCGATCACCAGGCCCAGTTGCTCCGGCCCCAGGTCGCCTCCCTCCAGTTCCTGCAGCGCATGCTGCTCGCGTTTGGCTGCACGAGCGGCGCGCTCGCCCTGGATTTTTTCGATCCGCCAGTTCTGGCGGCGATTGAGCTGGCGTTTGGCCATGAAGGTACCGTGAGAAAGGCCCGGGGTGGGGCATTGAAAACGGCAGGCAGTTTAGCACGCCAGGCGCTGGACTATTCCGCTAACCTTTGAGCGGTGAATGGGCGTGCCTGGGCCACTAGGCTACTATGACGGGCTATACGAGGAGCCCCTGCATGCAAAACCCACAGAACCTGATCTGGATCGACCTGGAAATGACCGGCCTGGATCCAGACAGCGACGTCATCATCGAAATGGCAACCATCGTCACCGACAGCGAGCTGAACACCCTGGCCGAAGGGCCGGTGATCGCCATCCACCACAGTGACGACGTGCTGGCGCGTATGGATGAGTGGAACACCCGCACCCATGGCGCTTCGGGCCTGACCCAGCGCGTGCGCGAGAGCAAGGTCAGCATGGCTGAAGCCGAGGCGCAGACCATCGCCTTCCTTGAGCAGTGGGTACCCAAAGGCAAGTCGCCGATCTGCGGCAACAGCATCTGCCAGGACCGCCGTTTCCTTTACCGTCACATGCGCAACCTGGAAAACTACTTCCACTATCGCAACCTGGATGTTTCCACTCTGAAGGAGCTGGCCGCGCGCTGGGCGCCGAATGTGCGTGACAGCTTCAAGAAGGGCAATACCCACCTGGCGCTGGACGATATTCGCGAGTCGATCGCCGAACTGCGTCACTACCGCGAGCACTTCATCAAGCTGTGATCCGAAACGGCGCAGATATTGTGTCTGCGCCCCCTTTTGGTGCCTTGGGCAACTGGTTAGACTGCGCGCCTTTCCTGCACGGACCCGCACCATGTTGTTGATGCTCTATCTCGTTGCCATCACCGCCGAAGCCATGACTGGCGCGCTGTCTGCCGGGCGTCGCGGCATGGACTGGTTCGGCGTGGTGCTGATTGCCTGCGTCACCGCCCTGGGGGGCGGCTCGGTGCGTGATGTGCTGCTCGGGCACTACCCGCTGACCTGGGTGAAGCACCCCGAGTACCTGGTGTTGACCAGCTTTGCGGCGCTGCTGACTATTTTCATTGCGCCGATGATGCGCCGCCTGCGCTCGCTGTTTCTGGTGCTCGATGCCCTGGGGCTGGTGGCGTTTACCCTGATTGGCTGCATGACGGCGCTGGAAATGGGGCAGGGCATGCTGGTGGCGTCCATCAGCGGGGTGATCACCGGGGTGTTTGGCGGCATCCTGCGGGATATCTTCTGCAACGACATCCCGCTGGTGTTCCGTCGCGAACTGTATGCCAGCGTGTCGTTCGCGGCGGCGTGGTTCTATCTGGGCTGCGTGTATTTCAAGGTGCCGGCGGAGCAGGCGATGCTGCTGACCTTGTTTGGCGGTTTCCTGCTGCGCCTGTTGGCGATTCGCTTCCACTGGGAAATGCCCAAGTTCCACTACAACGACCAGCAGTGAATTCTGGGCCGCGCCGCGGCCCCAGCTATTGAATGTCGTGTCGGGCCAGCGCCCATTCAACGTGCTCGCGCACCAGCTCAGATGCATCCTCGCGCCGCGCCTTCAGTGCCTCGATCACTGGAATCGTGGACGGCGCATTGCCCAACCCCACCGCCAGGTTGCGCAAGAACCGCTCATACCCCGCCCGTCGCAACGGCCCGCCTTCGGTCTTGCGCAGGAAGGTGCGTTCATCCCACAGGAACATTTCCGCCAACTCGGCATTCTCCAGCCCGTGCCGTGGCTGGAAGTCCTGCTCCTGGCTGTGCTTGGCGAAGCGGTTCCAGGGGCAGACGATCTGGCAGTCGTCGCAACCGAACACCCGGTTGCCCATCTTCGCGCGCAGCTCGACAGGGATCGCGCCCCTCAGCTCGATGGTCAGGTACGAGATGCAGCGCCGTGCATCCAGCACATAGGGCCCGACAAACGCCTGGGTCGGGCAGATGTCCAGGCAGGCCTGGCACCGCCCGCAGTGCTCGCTGGTGGTGGCTTCGTCCACCGGCAACGGCAGGTCGACAAACAGTTCGGCAAGGAAGAAATAGCTACCCGCCTTGCGGTTGAGCAACAGCGTGTTCTTGCCGATCCAGCCCAGCCCGGCCTGTTCGGCCAAGGCCTTTTCCAGCACCGGGGCGCTGTCGACGAAGGCGCGGTACCCGAACGGGCCGATGGCTTCCTGAATACGATCGGCAAGGAACTGCACGCGCTTGCGCACCAGTTTGTGGTAGTCCCGGCCCAGCGCATAGCGCGAAATGTAGGCCTTTTCCGGTTGTGCCAGGCGCTGCGCCATTTGTGTGTCGCCAGGCAGGTAGTCCATGCGCAGCGAGACCACGCGTACCGTGCCGGGGATCAGCTGGTCGGGGTGTGACCTTTTGCTGCCGTGGACGCCCAGGTATTCCATTTCGCCCTGGTAGCCGGCGTCGAGCCAGCGCTGCAGGTGATGTTCGTGTTCGCCAAGGTCAACCCCGGCGATGCCAACATGGGCAAAACCGAGTTCCTGGCCCCAAATCTTGATCGATTGGGCCAGTTGGGCGAGGTCAGGTGTAGAGGCGGACATGGATGGGCAAGGCAATACGGGCTCAGGTGCGTATAATTCTGCCAGACATTGGAGCCTTTGACCCCATGCCGCAGACCAAACACCCCAGCAATGCCCCTCAATTGCTCAGCAGCGTGACCGTCGCGCACCTGCCGGCACGCCACGCGCTTGCCCATAAAGGTGACTTTGGCCATGTGCTGGTGGTCGGTGGCGACCTCGGCACGGGTGGCGCCGTATTGCTCAGTGCCGAAGCCGCCCTGCGTTGCGGGGCCGGGCTGGTCAGCGTGGCAACCCGGCCGGAGCATGTAACGGCCAGCCTGGCGCGCCTGCCCGAAGTCATGTGCCTTGGCGCCAGTTCGGCCAACCAGCTGATGGGCGTGCTGGAGCGCGCCTCGGTGCTGGTGGTCGGTCCGGGCCTCGGGCAGGCGGCGTGGGGCCGCAGCCTGTTGTCGGCGGTGGCCAACGCCGAGCGGCCGCAGGTGTGGGATGCCGATGCCCTGAATTTGCTGGCGCGCACCCCGCTGGCCTTGCCCAGTGGCAGTATCCTCACCCCTCACCCGGGGGAGGCGGCGCGGCTGCTGGGCATTTCCACCGAGGCCGTGCAGGCCGACCGCCCAGGGGCTGCGCGCAAGTTGGCGCGCCGTTACAACAGCGTCTGCGTACTCAAAGGTGCCGGCACCCTGGTGGCGGCACCGGCCGGGCAACTGGCGCTATGCGAGCGCGGCCACCCGGCGATGGCTGGCGCCGGGCTGGGCGACGTGCTGACCGGCGTGCTGGCGGCACTGTTGGCCCAAGGCCTGGACGCCTGGAGCGCGGGTTGCTTGGGAACATGGCTGCACGCCTGTGCGGGCGAGCGTCTGGGGGTAAAAGGTAGAGGCCTGGCGGCCAGTGATCTGGCGCCGGTCATTCGTGAGTTGTTGGAGGAGCATTCTGCGTGTCTGGCTTAAATCTGTTTCTGGCCGATGAAGCGGCCACGGTCGACTTTGGTGCAAAAATGGCCGATGTGACCGGTGGTCGCGGCGTGATCTTTCTTGAAGGCGACTTGGGGGCGGGCAAGACTACGCTTTCCCGGGGGCTGATCCGTGGCCTGGGCCATACTGGTGCAGTGAAAAGCCCGACCTTTACCGTGGTCGAACCCTACGAAATCGGCGAGGTCCGAGCCTTTCACTTCGACCTGTATCGCCTGGTCGACCCGGAGGAGCTTGAGTTCATGGGTATTCGTGATTATTTCGAGGGCGACCCGCTGTGCCTGTTCGAGTGGCCACAAAAGGGTGCGGGCGTTTTGCCAAAGCCTGACCTGACCATTACCATAAGCCCCCAAGCGGGCGGACGCTCGCTGATCCTTTCGCCGCAGGGGGCTCGCGGCGAGGCCTGGTGCGTGGCACTGGCCGAACACTATAAACAGTAAGTGGGGTAGGTATGCGCATACGCGCACTGGTCGCCATCGTTGGGCTGCTGCTGACAACGGTGACCGTTGACGCTCTGGCCGTCACACAAGTCAAGAGCATGCGCCTGTGGCGCGCGCCAGACAACACGCGGCTGGTCTTCGACCTGTCTGGCCCCGTGCAGCACAGCGTCTTCACCTTGAGCGCACCGGATCGTCTGGTTATCGACATCAATGGTGCGACCCTGGCCGCGCCATTGAACGTGGCCACCTCCAATACGCCGATCAGCAGCGTGCGTTCGGCACAACGTACCCCGACCGACCTGCGCGTGGTGGTCGACCTGAAAAAGTCGGTTACCCCAAAAAGCTTCACCTTGGCGCCCAATGCCCAGTACGGCAATCGCCTGGTGGTCGACCTGTACGACCAGGAAGCCGACGCCATTGCAGCCAGCGCGCCACCTCCTGCCCCGACCCCGGTACAAACACCTGCGACCACGCCTGCGGTGCCGGTAAGCCCGGCCCAGCCTGCCATCAAGCTGCCACCGGTGCCGAGCGGCAAGCGTGAAATCGTTGTGGCCATCGATGCCGGTCACGGTGGCGAAGACCCCGGTGCATCCGGTTCGCGTGGCCAGCATGAAAAAGACATCGTGCTGCAGATCGCCAAGGAACTGCAGCGCCAGATCAACAGCGAACGCGGCTTCCGGGCGGAGCTGACCCGCACTGGCGACTACTTCATTCCACTGCGTAAACGCACGGAAATCGCCCGCAAGAAGGGCGCCGACCTGTTCATTTCGATCCACGCCGACGCCGCGCCGTCGCGTGCGGCCTTTGGCGCCTCGGTATTTGCCCTGTCCGACCGCGGCGCCACTTCCGAGACTGCGCGCTGGCTGGCCGACACGGAAAACCGCTCCGACCTGATCGGTGGTGCGGGTAACGTCAGCCTCGACGACAAGGACCGTATGCTCGCGGGGGTGCTGCTCGACCTCTCCATGACCGCCACGCTCAGCTCCAGCCTCAATGTGGGGCAGAAAGTGCTGGGCAACATGGGGCGTGTCACCTCGCTGCACAAACAGCGCGTGGAACAGGCCGGCTTCATGGTGCTGAAGTCGCCGGATATTCCGTCGATCCTGGTTGAAACCGGGTTCATTTCGAACAACAACGAAGCCGCCAAGCTGGCCACTGCGAGCCACCAGCAAGCCCTGGCCCGCTCGATCCACACCGGTGTACGCCAGTACTTCCAGCAGAACCCGCCGCCAGGCACTTATATCGCCTGGCTGCGCGACACCGGCAAGATTGCGGCTGGGCCGCGTGAGCACACCGTCCGGCCTGGCGAAACCCTGGCGATGCTGGCTGTGCGCTACCAGGTCAGCGTGGCCAGCCTGCGCAGCACCAACAGCCTCAAGACCGATGAGCTGAAGGTCGGCCAACGCCTTGATGTACCCGCCACGACCCTGGCGGCGCAATAATGAGCGGCGGTTCGCGCATTCAGCTGCTTAGCCCGCGGCTGGCCAACCAGATTGCCGCCGGCGAGGTTGTCGAGCGGCCGGCTTCTGTCGCCAAGGAATTGCTGGAAAACAGCCTGGACTCCGGTGCCCGGCGCATCGATGTGGAAGTGGAGCAGGGCGGCGTCAAGCTGCTGAAGGTACGGGACGATGGCAGCGGTATTTCTGCCGATGACCTGCCGCTGGCCCTGGCGCGTCACGCCACCAGCAAGATTCGTGAGCTGGAGGACCTGGAAGGCGTCATGAGCCTGGGCTTCCGTGGCGAGGCGCTGGCCTCGATCAGCTCGGTGGCGCGTTTGACCATGACCTCCCGTACTGCCAGTGCCAGCGAGGCCTGGCAGGTGGAAACCGAAGGCCGCGACATGACCCCACGGGTGCAGCCAGCGGCGCACCCGGTCGGGACCTCGGTGGAAGTGCGCGACCTGTTCTTCAATACCCCGGCCCGGCGCAAGTTCCTCAAGGCCGAAAAAACCGAATTCGACCACCTGCAGGAAGTGATCCGCCGGCTGGCGCTGGCGCGTTTCGATGTCGGCTTCCACCTGCGCCACAACGGCAAGAGCATCCTCAGCCTGCACGAGGCTCACGACGAAACCGCCCGTGCACGGCGGGTGGGTGCCATCTGCGGCCCTGGCTTCATGGAGCAGGCGCTGCCGATCGACGTCGAGCGCAACGGCCTGCGCCTGTGGGGCTGGGTTGGCCTGCCGACGTTCTCGCGCAGCCAGGCCGACTTGCAGTACTTCTTCGTCAATGGCCGTGCGGTGCGCGACAAGCTGGTCGCCCACGCCGTGCGCCAGGCCTACCGCGATGTGTTGTTCAATGGTCGTCACCCCACGTTCGTGCTGTTCCTGGAGCTGGAGCCCAACGGCGTCGATGTGAACGTGCACCCGACCAAGCATGAAGTGCGCTTCCGCGAAGGGCGCTCGGTGCACGATTTCCTGTATGGCACTTTGCACCGAGCCCTGGCTGATGTTCGCCCGGAAGACCAACTGGCCGCGCCTGCCGCCGTGCCCGAGCTGGCTCGCCCCACTGGCCAGCAGGCTGGTGAGTTCGGCCCCCAGGGTGAAATGCGCCTGGCCTCGCCGGTGCTCGAACAGCCGCGAGCCCCGCAACAGTCATTTTCCAATGGCGGCAGTGGCGCCGGTTACCAGTACCAGTACACCCCGCGTCCTTCGCAGCCGCTGCCGGCCGCTGAGGCGCAGGCGGTGTATCGCGAGTTCTACAAGCCGTTGGACAACGGTGCCGCAGCTGCGACGGCCTTGCCCGAAAGCCAAGGTGACATTCCCCCGCTTGGCTACGCGCTGGCGCAGCTCAAGGGTATCTACATTTTGGCCGAGAATGCCGTCGGCCTGGTGCTGGTGGACATGCACGCCGCCCATGAGCGGATCATGTACGAGCGGCTCAAGGTGGCCATGGCCAGCGAGGGCCTCAGTGGCCAGCCGCTGCTGGTGCCGGAAACCCTGGCCCTGAGCCAGCGTGAGGCCGACTGTGCCGAAGAGCATGCTCAGTGGTTCCAGCGCCTGGGCTTCGAATTGCAACGCCTGGGCCCCGAGACCTTGGCGGTTCGCCAGATCCCGGCCTTGCTCAAGCAGGCCGAGGCCAACCGCCTGGTGCAGGACGTGCTGGCCGACTTGATGGAATACGGCACCAGCGACCGTATTCAGGCGCACCTCAACGAACTGCTCGGTACCATGGCCTGCCATGGCGCCGTGCGCGCCAACCGGCGCCTGGCAATTCCCGAGATGAACGCCCTGCTGCGCGACATGGAAAACACCGAGCGCAGCGGCCAGTGCAACCATGGCCGTCCCACCTGGACCCAGATGGGCCTGGACGACCTGGACAAACTCTTCCTGCGCGGTCGATGAAATGAGCAGCAAGCCCCCTGCAATATTCCTGATGGGCCCGACGGCGGCCGGCAAGACCGACCTGGCCATCGAGCTGACCAAAGTGCTGCCCTGTGAACTGATCAGCGTCGATTCGGCACTGGTCTACCGGGGCATGGACATCGGCTCGGCCAAACCTTCGAAAGAAATCCTCGCCGCCCACCCGCACCGGCTGATCGACATTCGTGACCCGGCCGAGAGCTATTCGGCCGCACAGTTCCGTGCCGATGCCTTGGAGGCCATGGCCGAGATCACTGCGCGCGGCAAGATCCCGTTGCTGGTCGGCGGCACCATGCTCTATTACAAGGCGTTGATCGATGGCCTGGCCGACATGCCGGCGGCCGATGCCGCAGTGCGCGCCGAGCTGGAAGCCCAGGCCGAAGCCTTGGGGCTGGCCGAGTTGCACCGTCAACTGGCCGAGGTCGACCCGGTGTCGGCGGCGCGCATCCACCCCAACGACCCGCAGCGGCTGATCCGGGCGCTGGAGGTATACCGGGTGAGCGGCGAGAGCATGACGGCCCATCGTCAACGTCAATTCGCGGAAAGTCGCGGCGCAGACGCAGGCGCTGGCGGACATTTGCCCTATACTGTCGCCAGTTTGGCGATTGCTCCTACAGATCGTCACATTTTGCATCAGCGAATTGCGTTACGATTTTCGCAGATGCTGGAACAGGGCTTCGTTGAGGAGGTCCGATCGCTGCGAGCCAGAAGTGACTTGCACGCCGGGCTGCCGTCTATACGGGCAGTGGGTTATCGGCAAGTCTGGGATTACCTGGACGGCAAGCTGACTGAGAATGAGATGCGTGAACGCGGTATCATTGCTACTCGGCAGCTGGCCAAACGGCAGTTCACCTGGTTGCGTGGCTGGCCTGAAGTGCACTGGCTTGACAGCCTGGCCTGCGACAATCTGTCCCGCACCTTGAAATACCTTGGGGCCATCTCCATATTGAGCTGAGTCCCTGCTGATTGCCGTCTATTCTTGCGAAGGGGCGGCCTAATTTATCGATTTTATTGATTTTCTATTATTTATCCTTACAGGAGTGCGGCATATGTCAAAAGGGCATTCGCTACAAGACCCTTACTTGAACACCTTGAGAAAAGAAAAGGTCCCGGTATCCATCTACCTGGTCAACGGTATCAAGCTGCAGGGTTCGATCGAATCGTTCGACCAGTTCGTGGTTCTGCTGAAGAACACCGTCAGCCAGATGGTCTACAAGCACGCCATTTCGACCGTGGTTCCGGCCCGTCCGGTCCGCCTGCCAAGCCCGACCGATGGCGAGCACGGCGACAGCGAGCCAGGCAACGCCTGATAGGAGCCTGCATTGTTCTTTGAGCGCCACGGTGGTGGTGAGCGAGCGCTGCTCGTTCACTTGGAAGGTCAGAACCCTGAGGCGCGCGAAGACCCGCAGGAGTTTCAGGAGTTGGCATTGTCGGCCGGTGCCGACATCGTCTCGCTGGTCACGGTGACAAGGCATCAGCCTTCCGCCAAATACCTGATTGGCAGTGGCAAGGTCGAGGAATTGCACGACCTGGTCCATGCCGAGCAGGTAGACCTGGTGATTTTCAATCACACCCTCACGCCCAGTCAGGAGCGCAACCTTGAACGTGTGTTCGAGTGTCGTGTGCTCGACCGTACCGGGCTGATCCTCGATATCTTCGCCCAACGGGCGCGTACCCATGAAGGCAAGCTGCAGGTCGAACTGGCCCAGCTGGAGCACATGAGCACGCGGCTGGTGCGCGGCTGGACTCACCTTGAGCGACAGAAAGGTGGTATCGGCCTGCGCGGCCCGGGTGAAACGCAGCTCGAAACCGACCGCCGACTGTTGCGGGTGCGCATACGCCAGATCAAGTCACGCCTGGAGAAAGTGCGCAGCCAGCGCGAGCAGGCGCGGCGTGGGCGCAAGCGTGCGGATATTCCGTCCGTGTCGCTGGTGGGTTACACCAACGCCGGCAAGTCCACACTGTTCAACGCCCTGACCGAGTCCGAGGTGTACGCTGCGGACCAGCTGTTCGCCACCCTCGACCCGACCCTGCGCCGGCTCGAGCTCAATGACCTGGGGCCAATCGTGCTGGCCGACACCGTGGGCTTCATTCGCCACCTGCCGCACAAGCTGGTCGAGGCATTTCGGGCTACGCTCGAAGAGTCGAGCAACTCCGACCTGTTGCTGCATGTGATCGACGCCCATGAGCCAGAGCGCATGGAGCAGATCGAGCAGGTGCTGGCCGTGTTGGGCGAGATTGGCGCTGAAGGCTTGCCGATCCTCGAGGTGTATAACAAACTCGACCTGCTCGAAGATGTCGAGCCACAGATCCAGCGCAACGCCGATGGCAAGCCGGAACGGGTCTGGGTATCGGCACGCGATGGGCGTGGCCTGGAGCTGGTTGGCCAGGCGGTTGCCGAGTTGCTGGGGGATGATCTGTTTGTCGGTACCCTGTGCCTGGAGCAGCGTTTTGCCCGCTTGCGCGCGCAATTCTTTGCCCTGGGTGCCGTGCAGAGTGAAGAGCATGATGAAGAAGGGCGCAGCCTGCTGAGCGTGCGACTGCCCATGGTCGAACTGAATCGCCTGGTCAGCCGCGAAGGCATGGAGCCGCAAGTGTTTGTCGAGCAACACACTTTGCAATAAATGCTCGTCGAGGTCGCCGGGCAGCAGTGACAGGCATTCTGTAGCATTGGACGGCGCGCCGTGGGCGCGTCTTTGCTTTATCAGATGGAGAGCGCTATGGCTTGGAACGAGCCGGGTGGCAACTCGAACAATCAGGATCCCTGGGGCGGCCGCCGTGGTGGCGGTGGCGGTGGTGGTGACAAAAAAGGTCCGCCGGATCTGGACGAGGCCTTCCGCAAACTGCAGGACAGCCTCAACGGCATGTTCGGCGGTAGCAAAAAACGTGGCGGCGGTGACCGCAATGTCGGCAAGGGCGGTGGCCTGGGCCTGCTGGGCATTGGCCTGGCGGTACTGGCGGCCATCTGGCTGTACAGCGCCGTGTACGTGGTCGACGAGCAGGAGCAGGCCGTGGTGCTGCGCTTCGGCAAGTACTACGAGACGGTCGGTCCCGGCCTGAACATCTACTTCCCGCCGATCGATCGCAAGTACATGGAAAACGTCACGCGCGAGCGTGCCTACACCAAGCAGGGCCAGATGCTGACCGAAGACGAGAACATCGTCGAGGTGCCGCTGACCGTCCAGTACAAGATCAGCAACCTTCAGGACTTCGTGCTCAACGTCGACCAGCCTGAGGTGAGCCTGCAGCACGCGACCGACAGTGCCTTGCGCCACGTGGTGGGTTCCACCTCGATGGACCAGGTGCTGACCGAAGGCCGTGAACAGATGGCCGTGGATATCCGCGAACGTCTGCAGCGCTTCCTCGACAACTACCGTACCGGTATCACCGTTACCCAGGTCAACGTACAGAGCGCGGCAGCCCCGCGTGAAGTGCAGGAAGCCTTCGATGACGTGATCCGTGCCCGCGAAGACGAGCAGCGTGCCCGCAACCAGGCCGAATCCTACGCCAATGGCGTGGTGCCGGAAGCCCGTGGTCAGGCCCAGCGCATCATCGAGGACGCCAACGGTTACCGCGACGAAGTCATCGCCCGCGCCAAGGGTGAGGCCGACCGTTTCACCAAGCTGGTTGCCGAGTACCACAAGGCACCTGACGTGACCCGTCAGCGTCTGTACCTGGAGACCATGCAAGAGGTCTACAGCAATTCGAGCAAGGTCATGGTGGCGACCAAGGACGGGCAGAACAACCTGCTCTACCTGCCACTGGACAAGATGGTCGAAGGCAGCCGCAACCCGTCCACGCCAAGCAGCACTGTGTCGCCATCGGTCAACGATGCGGCCGCCCGTGCGGCGCAGGACATGCAACAGCAACAGCAGCCGCTGCGTACTAGGGAGAGCCGCTGATGAGCAATAGATCGCTGATCGCCCTGATCGCCGCCGTGGTCCTGGCCATCGTGGCCTGGAACAGCTTCTACATCGTGTCCCAGACCGAACGTGCGGTACTGCTGCGCTTTGGTAAGGTGGTCCAGGCGGACGTTCAGCCTGGCCTGCACGTGAAGATTCCGTACGTGAACCAGGTGCGCAAGTTCGACGCCCGTCTCATGACCCTCGACGCCCCGACCCAGCGGTTCCTGACCCTGGAGAAGAAAGCCGTGATGGTCGACGCCTACGCCAAGTGGCGCGTCAAGGATGCCGAGCGCTTCTACACTGCCACGTCCGGTATGAAGCAGATCGCCGACGAGCGTCTGTCGCGTCGTCTGGAAAGCGGCCTGCGTGACCAGTTCGGTAAACGTACCTTGCACGAGGTGGTTTCCGGTGAACGTGACGCACTGATGGCTGACATCACTGCATCGCTGAACCGCATGGCCAACAAGGAGCTGGGTATCGAGGTGGTCGACGTGCGCGTCAAGGCCATCGACCTGCCGAAGGAAGTCAACCGCAGCGTGTTCGATCGCATGAGCACCGAGCGTGAGCGTGAAGCCCGCGAGCACCGTGCCAAAGGTAACGAGCTGGCTGAAGGTATCCGTGCCGATGCCGACCGTCAGCGCCGTGTGCTGCTGGCCGAGGCCTATCGCGAAGCAGAAGAAACCCGCGGTGATGGTGACGCCCAGGCGGCCGCCATCTATGCCAAGGCCTACAGCCAGGACGCTGATTTCTATGCGTTCCACCGTAGCCTGCAGGCATACCGCGAAAGCTTCTCGAGCAAGAGCGACGTGCTGGTCCTGGACCCGAAGAACGAGTTCTTCCGTTACCTGGACAAGAGCAAGCCGTGATGCTCAGGCCCTGATTTTCATGCAGCGGCGCCCCGCCTGGCAGCTAAAACACCAGGCGGGGTGCATCCTGAATGAAAAGGGGTGTATGATGAGGCAGCCGGGAAATTTCCCGGCTTTTTTGCGTCTGCAAGGTTGATTGGCACCGCGCCAGTTGACGGTTTGGTCAGGTCGCAAGGCAATTCGAGGGTGTCGGGTACGGTGGCTGCGCTGGGATCAGTGCTGCCCGCTGCTGTGCGCGATACCGGCTTTACTGACGGCTCGCCTGCTGGCAAGCCGCCCGGACCAGAGGGGAAATGGCGTAATGGCAACGGTAGACCGCTGGCTGCTGCCAGATGGCATCGAGGAAGTACTGCCACCTGAGGCTGCGCGCATCGAGATCGCGCGTCGCCAGGTGTTGGACCTGTTCCAGAGTTGGGGCTACGAACTGGTCGTCACCCCGCATATCGAGTACCTGGAGTCGCTGCTCACCGGCGCCGGCCAGGACCTGGATCAGCGCACCTTCAAGGTAGTGGACCCGCAGTCCGGCCGCCTGATGGGCTTCCGCGCCGACTTCACTCCGCAGGTGGCGCGTATCGACGCCCATACCCTGCGCCGTGAAGGCCCGAGCCGCCTGTGCTATGCCGGCAGCGTGCTGCACGCTCAGCCGCGTGCACTGTCCACCTCGCGCAGCCCGATCCAGTTGGGCGCTGAACTGTATGGCGATGCCAGCCCGACCAGCGACGTCGAAGTCATCAGCCTGATGCTTGCCACGCTGCAACTGACCGATGTGCCGGACGTGCACATGGACCTGGGCCACGTCGGTATCTACCGCGGCCTGGCCCGTGCTGCCGGCCTGTCCGGCGCGGTCGAGCAGCAGCTGTTCGACGCCCTGCAGCGCAAGGCCGTCGATGAAGTGCAGGCGCTGACCGCTGACCTGCCGAAGGATCTGGGCAACATGCTGCGCGCACTGGTCGAGCTGTGCGGTGGCCGTGAAGTGCTGGCCGACGCCCGCGTGCGCCTGGGCCGTGCCCCGGCCAGCGTGCTGGCGGCGCTGGACGACCTGCTGGCGATCGCTGATCGCCTGGCGTCGCGCTACCCCGACCTGCCGCTGTACTTCGACCTCGGCGAACTGCGCGGTTACAACTATCACACTGGCGTGGTGTTCGCCGTGTTCGTGCCGGGCGAGGGTCAATCGATCGCCCAGGGCGGGCGCTACGACGACATCGGCGCCGACTTTGGCCGGGCACGCCCGGCCACCGGTTTCTCCACGGATTTGAAGACCCTGGTCACACTGGGGCGAGCGGAGGTCGTATTGCCTACGGGCGGCATCTGGATGCCGGACAGTGGCGACGCGGCCCTCTGGCAGCAAGTCTGCCAGTTGCGCAACGAGGGCCAGCGTGTGGTCCAGGCTTTGCCTGGCCAGCCGTTGAGTGCTGCTCTCGAGGCGGATTGTGATCGGCAATTGATTCAGCAAGACGGGCGCTGGCAGGTTCTGCCGCTGGCCCAGTGAGTTTCTGCGTCGGCAACAGGCCGGCAACCAAGTTTGCGTGAATGAGGACCAATGTAATGGGTAAGAATGTCGTCGTCCTGGGCACCCAGTGGGGTGATGAGGGCAAAGGCAAGATCGTCGATCTGCTGACCGAACATGCTGCCGCCGTAGTGCGCTACCAAGGTGGCCACAACGCGGGCCACACCCTGGTGATCAACGGTGAGAAGACCGTTCTGCACCTGATTCCGTCCGGCATCCTGCGTGAAGGCGTACAGTGCCTGATCGGCAACGGCGTGGTCGTTGCCCCGGACGCACTGATGCGTGAAATCACCAAGCTGGAAGAGAAGGGCGTACCGGTGCGCGAGCGCCTGCGCATCTCCCCGGCTGCGCCGCTGATCCTGTCGTACCACGTGGCCCTGGACCAGGCCCGTGAAAAAGCCCGTGGCGAAGCCAAGATCGGCACCACCGGCCGTGGCATCGGCCCAGCCTACGAAGACAAGGTCGCGCGCCGCGGCCTGCGCGTGGGTGACCTGTTCCACCGCGAGCGTTTCGCTGCCAAGCTGGGTGAACTGCTGGACTACCACAACTTCCAGCTGGTGAACTACTACAAAGAGCCGGCCATCGACTTCCAGCAAACCCTGGATGAGTGCATGGCCTACGCCGAACAGCTCAAGCCGATGATGCTCGATGTCACCGCCGAGCTGCACAACCTGCGTCGCGCCGGCAAGGACATCATGTTCGAAGGCGCCCAGGGCTCGCTGCTGGACATCGACCACGGTACCTACCCGTACGTCACCAGCTCCAACACCACTGCTGGCGGTATCTCCACCGGTTCCGGCGTTGGTCCTATGTACCTGGACTACATCCTGGGTATCACCAAGGCCTACACCACTCGCGTAGGTTCCGGTCCGTTCCCGACCGAGCTGTTCGACGAGACCGGCGCTACCCTGGCCAAGCGTGGCCACGAGTTCGGTTCCACCACTGGCCGTGCCCGTCGTTGCGGCTGGTTCGATGCCGTGATCCTGCGTCGCGCCATCGACGTCAACAGCATCTCGGGCATCTGCCTGACCAAGCTGGACGTACTGGACGGCCTGGAAACCATCAACATCTGCGTGGGCTACAAGAACGAGAACGGTGCTGTCATCGACGCGCCTTCCGACGCCGACAGCTACATTGGCCTGGAGCCGGTGTACGAAGAGATGCCAGGCTGGAGCGAGTCGACCCTGGGCGTGAAAACCCTGGAAGAGCTGCCGCAAGCTGCGCGTGACTACATCAAGCGCATTGAAGAGCTGGTCGGCGCACCGATCGACATCATTTCGACCGGCCCGGACCGCAACGAGACCATCGTGCTGCGTCACCCGTTCGCCTGATCTGCCCTCCAGGCTGATCTGACGCCGTGGCCCTGAAAGGGGCTGCGGCGTTTTCATTTGTGGGGCAGGTAACCGCCTTGCTGAACCTTGGCGTTTATCCCTGCTGCCTCCGGCACAACCCTTGCTGTAAGAAGTTTCTGTAGATGCCATCAAAATAGTGGCGCCAGAAAACACGAGGGTTACACCGTGTCTGCCATCCTCTCACTGTTACGAAGCCGCCTCTTGCGGCCTGTGTTTGTTGCCCTTGGTATCGCTCTTTTGGTGCAGGTGCTGGTGGCCGTTGCGCTTACCCGAAGCACAGTCACTGCTCTGGAGGCCGACCTTGGCGAGCGCCTGGGCAATGACAGCCGCCAGCTCGCCAGCGACCTGGAGCAAGCTGGGCAAGATGTGCGCACGGGGCTCGACGGCCTGTCCAGCAGCACCCGTCAGCGCCTGAGTGCAGGGTTGTCGGAACGCCTGCAAAGCGAACAGCAGCAACTGCGCAACACCCTGGAAAAGAACCTCAAGGACTCCGCCAACGACATGGCCGAGCTACTGGCTTCGGTTGCGCCTAGGGCGATCTGGGACAACGATGTGCCGGTACTCTCCGACTTCGCCCGGCGCGCCCAGCGCAACCCTAACGTGCTGTTCGTGGTGTACGACGACGCCCAGGGCCAGCACCTGACCCGCTACCTCAACCGGCAAAACCCGATCAATCAGGCGCTGATGGAAAAGGGCCAGGGCGAGCGTGCGCTGGACAAGGTGATCGATGCCGCCCGGCGCGACCCGGCGGTGTACTTTGTCGAAGCCTCGATCAACCCCAATGGCGCAGAAATCGGCAAGGTGGTGATGGGGGTTTCCACGGCCGGTATCGATCAGGAGCTCAAGGCCCTGGACCAGCGCTTCGCGGCGCTGATCGCCAGCGGTGAGCAACTGGTTGGCGACAGCCTGGTGGGTGCCGCCGCCGACAGCGGCAAAACCCTGCGTGAGCGCCTGGAGAAGGCGCAAGGCAGTGCTGCAGCGATGCAGGCCAATACCGCACAGACCGTGCGCGATGCCGCTGCCGAACTGCGCTGGCGCATTGGCCTGGGCCTGGTGCTGGTCGGCCTGGGTGTGCTGCTGGTGGTTGCCGTGGTGCTTGGCCGCCGCGTGCTGAGCAAGCTGCGCCTGTTGATTGCTGCCCTCGACGACCTGGCGGCGGGCGAAGGCGACCTGACCAAGCGCGTGCCGCTCGACAGCCGCGACGAAATTGGCGACATGGCTTCGGCGGTGAACCGCTTTGTCGACAAGCTGCAACCGATCGTGCGCGAGGCGGGTGAAGTGGCGCAGCGCACCGGCGTGGAAATTGGTGCAATGGCCCAGCGCAATGCGGGTGCCGATGCCGCTGCTGCGCTGCAGCGCGATGAAGTGGCGGCTAGCCTGCGTGACCTGTCGAGCATGGCCGATGAGGCTCAGGCCGAAAGCCATGCGATGCAGGCGGCCTTGCAGCAGGTGGTGGATATCCGCCAGGCCACTGACGAGAACAGTCGCACCTCGACCCAGCTCGCCGGCTTGATCGAGAACCTGGCCGGGCAAGTGAATACCGGCTCCCAGGTGATCGAGCGGCTGGCCAAGCAGAGTGAGCAGATCGAAGTGGTGCTGACAGTGATCCATGGCATCGCCGAGCAGACCAATCTGTTGGCCTTGAATGCTGCCATCGAGGCGGCCCGAGCTGGTGAAACCGGGCGCGGTTTTGCCGTGGTAGCCGACGAAGTGCGGGCGCTGGCGAGCAAGACGCAAAGCTCCACCGGGGATATCCAGGCGCATATTGCCGCGTTGCAGAAGGGCGCCAAGGAAGCAGTGGCGACTATCAGCCAGGCCGGGCTCAAGGCCAGCGAAGGGTTGCTGGTGCTGCGTGACAACGAACGCCGGCAACAGTCGGTGCAGGCGGCGGTCGAGCAGGTGCATGCGGCCATTGGCCTTGCTACCCGCGCTGCTGAGCAGCAGGCGAATGGCGCGCAGGCGGTGCGTGGCCGGGTGGAAACCATCCATGCCCAGGCTGAGCGCTCGGCTGAGGTGGTGATGCAGACCACGGCCAGCAGCAAGGTGCTGGATGACTTGGCGGCGCAATTGCGGGCAAGCTTGGGACAATTCAGGGCATAAGGTGAGCGTTGTGGGAGCGGCACACAGGGCCGTTACTCCGTGGGCGGCATTGCTATGATGGCGGCGACACGTGACAAAAGGAGTTCTTCATGTCCGCCCAACTGGTCGCCGCTCCGGCGGAGCTGGATTTTCTTCATAGCGATGGCATAAACGTCACTGCGCCAATGACTGCCATCAAGGCCTATTACGCCATGACCTCGGACGTGCCGGGCTGGTTGGCTGCAGCCTTCCGCCTGCGCGACTTCATCTCGCGCCGGTTCAACGTCGCTGCTATCCACGGCTTCTCGTCACTTAACCCCGAGCGGGCTCCGGTAGTGGGTGGGCTTCTGGATTTCTTCACCGTTGAGGCGATCAGCGACCAGCAACTGGTCCTGACTTCACGTGACACGCACTTGGCGGTCATGGTGAGCATGGACCTGGATGAAGCAGAGCAAGGCCGGCAGCGCCTTAGCGTCGCCACCTCGGTGCAGTGCTTCAATCGTTTCGGTCGCTACTACATGCTGCCTGTCGGCATGGCTCACGGGCCAATCGTGCGGCGCATGCTGCGCAATATCGCGTGATGGCTGGGGTGCCCTCATCGCTGCCTTGCAGGTGATGAGGGCTACACGACTCATGCCTTGTTCAGGTACATCCGCGTGGTCAGCAGATAAACCGGCAGCCCCGACACCACAATCAGCAATGCCGCATAAGGCGCCGCTGCGGCGAATTCGACGTTGGCGGTGTGTGCCCATACCTCGGTCGCCAGGGTGGTCATCCCGGTCGGGCTCAGTAGCAGGGTAGCGGTCAGCTCTTTCATGGCATCCAGGAACACCAGCGCAAACGCTGCCGCCATGGCTGGGAAGATGATTGGCAAGGTCACCCGGCAGAACGCCGCGAAGCTGTTGGCACCCAGCGTGCGCGCGGCTTCCTCCAGCGTCGGCGAGGCCTTGTTCAGCGCGGTGCGTACTGGCGACTGGGCCAATGGCAAGAAGAGCAGCGCATAAGCCAGCAGCAGCAATGCCGTGGTCTGGTACAGCGCCGGCACGTAGTGCAGGGCGAAGAACACCAAGGTCAGGGCAATCACTAGGCCGGGGAGGGCGTGCAACAGGTACGGCAGGCGCTCGGCCCAGATCGCCAGGCGACCTTTGTAACGTACCACCAGGAAGCTGATCGGCAGGGCCAGCAACACACAGAAACCTGCACCGCCAAGTGACACCGACAGCGAAGTGAACAGCGCCTTGGAAATGGCTGCCACCGGGAACGCTGCCGATGAACCGACGCTAAGCCAGTAGCCGAGCATGGCCAGCGGAATACCGCTGCCCAGCACTGCCAAGCCAATGCAGAACAGCTGCGCCAGCACCGCCCAACCCCGCAGCCGCAAGGGTTGCGCGCGCCGCGCTACGCCTTGGCCGATGCGCACATGGCGGGCTTTGCCGCGTACGCGCAGTTCCAACCACAGCATCACCAGGCACATCGCCAGCAGCACAGCAGACAGCATGGCCGCGTTGGCATTGCTGAACTCCAGTTCGAACTGCTGGTAGATGGCCGTGGTGAACGTCTGCAGGCCTAGGATCGACAGCGCGCCAAACTCCACCAGCATATGCAGGGCAATCAGTAGCGCACCGCCGAGCATCGACGGCCAAAGCAGTGGCAGGGTGACCTTGCTGAACACGCCCCAGCGGCTGCAGCCCAGGGTGCGCGCCGATTCCTCAAGCGAGGTGTCGAGGTTGCGCAGGGTCGCGGCAACGGGCAGGAACACCAGCGGATACTTGGACAGGGCCATGACCATGATCGCCCCACCAAGGCCTTCGAAGTCCGAGCTCAGCGACACCCAAGTGAAGCTGCTGACGAACGATGGCACGGCGAACGGCAGGCACAACACCACGCCCCACAGCCGACGGCCGGCCAGGTTGCTGCGCTCCAGCAACCAGGCCAGCGCCAGGCCGACCACCATGCAGGTCAGTGTCACCCCGACCATCAGCATCAGGGTGTTGCGCATCAGCCCCCAGACAAAGGGCCGCCACAGCAGGTGCAAGGCTTCGCGCCAGCCTGCTTCCCAGGCTTTGATGGCGACGTAAGCCAGTGGCAGCAAGCTCATCGCCACCAGGAACAGCACAGGCAGCACCACCCAGATGGACGGGCGCTTGCGGCGCGGAACGAAGCGTACCGGCGCCGGTTCGGACAGAGCGGCAGTCATCAGAGCAGACCGACCTCGCGCTCGAGCTCGATGGCTTCTTCGGCATTACCCAGGTCGGCTGGCGAGATGTTCGGCGGGCGCAGCTCGTTGAACGGCTTCAGGCCACGGTCCGAAACCATGCCCTTGTGCAGCGGGTACTCGGCGGTAGTCTGGGTAATCACGCGTTGGCCCTCTTCGCTGGCCATCCAGTTGAGCAGAGCCTGGGCTTCTTTCGGGTGCTTGCTGGCCTTGACCACGGCCGCGCCAGAGATGGTGACCAGGTTGCCGGCATCGCCGTCGGCCAGGTAGTAGAGCTTGGTGTCCAGCTTGCCGCGCTCGCGTTCAAGCGCGTACCAGTAGTAATTGTTCACCAGGACCGCCGCCACTTCGCCTTTTTCCACGGCTTTGAGGGCGACCATGTTGTTGGTGTAGGTCTTGCCGAAAGCTTTCAGGCCGGTCAGCCATTCTTCGGTGGCTTCGCGGCCATGCATCTTCAGAATGGCCACGGCCTGCTCCTGGAACGCACCACTGGTGGGCACGTAGCCGACGCGGCCTTCCCACTCAGGGTTGGCGAAGTCCATCACCGTGGTTGGCAGGTCTTTTTCGTCGACCTTCTTCGGGTTGTACACCACGATGCGCGTACGGGCCGTGATACCCATCCAGGTGCCGTTGGCGCCAACGTACTCCTTGGGCATCATGTTCGCGGTGGCGTCGTCGATCTTGGCCAGCAGGCCCAGTTCGCCCAGGTTGTTCAGGGGTGGGGACTCTTCGGTGTAGATGATGTCGGCCGGCGAACGGTCGCCTTCCTCGATGATCTGGCTGGCCAGCTGGTTGCTGCTGCCCTTGCGGATGTCGATATGAATACCGGTCTTGGCCTCGTAGGCCTTGGCGATGGCTTCGCCGATTTCCTTGTGCTGACCGTTGTACATGGTCAGGCTGACCGGTGCGTCTGCCATGGCGGCCGGAGCGCCGATGACCAGGCTCAGCACGGCGGCGGCCAAGGTGCGCATCAGCGGTTGCGGGCGGATCGTCATGCGGGTACTTCCTCGCTTACGGCTACATATTTGGAAACAATGGTAAACGAAATCGTTTCTCAAGTGGCCGGGTGACGAGAAATTCATGGTCAGACGATGGTGTAACCGTCGAAATGGGTTTGCACCAATGGCCGAAAGGGGAGGGATGCACAAAACGCAGGCAAGAAAAAACCCACTAGCAAGCTAGTGGGTTTTTGTATGGTGCCCAGGAGAAGACTCGAACTTCCACGACCTTGCGGTCACTGATACCTGAAACCAGCGCGTCTACCAATTCCGCCACCTGGGCAAAGCTTTACATCATCTGCAGAAGGCGACTATCGTTCGCTTTCACACAGTAGTAACAGATCCTTGGTCATCTGTTACTTGAAAATATTTGGTGCCCAGGAGAAGACTCGAACTTCCACGACCTTGCGGTCACTGATACCTGAAACCAGCGCGTCTACCAATTCCGCCACCTGGGCACACATTCGAGATTACAAGATGCTTTACAGCGCCGTTCATCTCTACTACAACTTCGGGGTTGTCCGTCGTTGTGGTGCGCACTATACGGACGCTCCCCAAGGCTGTAAAGCCCCCAATCAAAAAAAAATTCAAAAAATTCAACTTGTTGATTCCACAGGCCTATTACGGCTGTCTATGCACTGCAGCGGGGGCTGTCCAAGGCAGACATTTCCGGTTTCAATACGCCTATGCCAGAATTCCTATCTATATACCCCAAGGTGAACCCCTTCTGATGGCCGATTGGCAATCCCTCGATCCCGAGGCCGCTCGCGAAGCGGAAAAATACGACAACCCCATTCCCAGCCGTGAGCTGATCCTGCAGCGCCTCGCCGACCGTGGCGAACCCGCTGCCCGCGAGGAGCTGGCGAAAGAGTTTGGTCTGTATGAGGAAGACCAGATCGAAGCCCTGCGCCGCCGCCTGCGTGCCATGGAGCGCGATGGCCAGCTTATCTATACCCGGCGCGGCACTTATGCCCCGGTGGACAAGCTGGACCTGATCTGCGGCCGTATCTCCGGCCACCGCGACGGTTTTGGTTTCCTCATCCCCGATGATGGCAGTGATGACCTGTTCCTTGGCCCGTCGCAGATGCGTCTGGCCTTCGATGGCGACCGCGCGTTGGCGCGGGTTTCCGGCACAGACCGCCGTGGGCGCCGTGAAGGGGTGATCGTCGAGGTCATTTCCCGCGCCCATGAGAGCGTGGTCGGTCGCTATTTCGAAGAAGGCGGCATTGGCTACGTGACGCCGGACAACCCGAAGATCCAGCAGGAAGTGCTGGTGACCGCCGGGCGTAACGGCGGTGCCAAGATCGGTCAGTTCGTCGAAATCAAGATCACCCACTGGCCAACCCCGCGCTTCCAGCCGCAAGGCGATGTGGTCGAGGTCATCGGCAACTACATGGCCCCGGGCATGGAAATCGACGTAGCCCTGCGCAGCTACGACATCCCGCACGTCTGGCCTGCTGATGTGGTCAAGGAAGCACGCAAGTTCCGCTCCGAAGTCGAGGAGAAGGATAAAGAGAAGCGCGTCGACCTGCGCCATCTGCCGTTCGTCACCATTGATGGTGAAGACGCCCGCGACTTCGACGATGCCGTTTATTGCGAGCCCCTGGGCAAGCTGCGCCTGTTCTCCGGTGGCTGGCGTCTGTACGTGGCCATTGCCGACGTTTCCAGCTACGTGCGCCTGGGCTCGGCCCTGGATGTCGAAGCCCAGCAGCGCGGCAACTCGGTGTACTTCCCCGAGCGTGTGGTGCCGATGCTCCCCGAAGAGCTGTCCAACGGCCTGTGCTCGCTGAACCCGCATGTCGACCGGTTGGCCATGGTTTGTGAAATGACCATGAACAAAGCCGGCCAGATGGTCGACTATCAGTTCTACGAAGGCGTGATCCACTCTCACGCCCGCCTGACCTACAACAAGGTCAGCAGCATGCTCGAGCACGCCCGTACCCGTGAGGGCAAAGCGCTGCGCGAAGAGTACAAGGAAGTCGTGCCGGACCTGAAGAACCTGTACAACCTGTACAAGGTGCTGGTGGATGCGCGTCACACGCGTGGTGCCATCGACTTCGAAACCCAGGAAACCCGCATCATCTTCGGTGACCAGCGCAAGATCGCGGAAATTCGCCCGACCGTACGCAATGATGCCCACAAGCTGATCGAGGAATGCATGCTGGCGGCCAACGTGGCCACCGCCGAGTTCCTGCAGAAGCATGGCGTGCCAGCCCTGTACCGCGTGCACGACGGCCCGCCGCCGGAGCGCCTGGAAAAGCTGCGCGCCTTCCTGGGTGAGCTGGGCCTGAGCCTGCACAAGGGCAAGGACCCGTCGCCGAAGGACTACCAGGCTCTGCTGGCGAGCATCGCCGGGCGCCCGGACTTCCACCTGATTCAGACCGTCATGCTGCGCTCGCTGAGCCAGGCGGTGTACAGCACCGAGAACAACGGCCACTTTGGCTTGAACTACGAGGCGTACACCCACTTTACCTCGCCGATCCGCCGTTACCCGGACCTGCTGGTGCACCGCGCCATCCGCAGCATCATCCGTTCCAAGGTAGATACCCCGCACGTCAAGCGTGCCGGTGCCATGAGCATCCCCAAGGCGCGTATCTACCCGTACGACGAAAACACCCTGGAGCAACTCGGCGAACAGTGCTCGATGACCGAGCGCCGGGCCGACGAGGCCACCCGTGACGTGGTCAACTGGCTCAAGTGCGAGTTCATGAAGGACCGTGTGGGCGAGACGTTCCCGGGTGTGATCACTGCGGTGACCGGTTTTGGCCTGTTCGTCGAGCTGACCGATATCTATGTGGAAGGCCTGGTGCACGTCAGTGCGCTGCCGGGCGACTATTACCACTTCGACCCGGTGCATCACCGCCTGTCCGGCGAGCGCACAGGGCGCAGCTTCCGCCTGGGCGACACCATCGAAGTCAAGGTCATGCGCGTCGATCTGGACGAGCGCAAGATCGACTTCGAAGTGTCGGACAAGACCCTCGCCGCACCGATCGGCCGCAAGCAGCGCGGCGCCGCACAGGCTACCGAAAAGGCCGAGCAGCCGCCGGTTGCCGAAGCGAAAGCCACGCCCAAGCCGCGCAGCCGCAAAAGCGAAGCGTCCGAAGCGTATTTCCCCAAGGATGCCGTGCAGCGCAATGCTGAAGTGCGTAAAAGCCGCGAGATGAAAAAAGCCCTGATGACCGACGCGCGCAGCAGTGCTGGCAGCAAGTCGGAAAAAGGTGGCAAACCGTCCGGCAAATCGACCAAGCACCGTAAAGGCCCGCCGAAGTCCGGCGCGCCACGCAAGAGCAAGAGCAAGTCATGAGTCAGCTGGAAAAGATCTACGGCGTGCACGCCGTGCAGGCATTGCTGCAGCACCATCCAAAGCGGGTCAAGCAGATCTGGCTGTCGGAAGGGCGCAGCGAGCCACGCCTCGAAACCTTGCTGGCGCTGGCCGCGGAGAACCGCGTGCCGGTCGGCCAGGCCGAGCGCCGTGAGTTGGATGCCTGGGTAGAGGGCGTGCATCAGGGCGTGGTCGCCGAGGTGAGCCCGAGCCAGGTATGGGGCGAGTTGATGCTCGAGGAGTTGCTCGAGCGCACTGAAACGCCGCCGCTGATCCTGGTGCTGGACGGTGTCACCGATCCGCACAACCTTGGCGCTTGCCTGCGCACGGCCGATGCGGCGGGTGCCACGGCAGTGATCGTGCCCAAGGACAAGTCTGCAACGCTGACGCCGGTTGTGCGCAAGGTGGCATGCGGTGCGGCGGAAGTGATCCCGCTGGTGGCCGTGACCAACCTGGCGCGTACCCTGGAAAAGCTGCAGCAGCGTGGCTTGTGGGTAGTGGGTACCGCTGGCGAGGCCGAGCAGGAGATCTACCAGCAGGACCTGACCGGCCCCCTGGTGATGATCATGGGCGCAGAAGGCAAGGGCATGCGCCGTCTCACCCGCGAGCATTGCGATTTTCTGGTGAAATTGCCGATGGCTGGCAGCGTCAGCAGCCTGAACGTGTCGGTTGCGACCGGGGTTTGCCTGTTCGAAGCGGTGCGTCAGCGTCAAGCCAAGCGCTGATCTTCAGCCAGTTCCACCGTCTTCGCGAGCGCGCCCGCTCCCACAGGTTCACTGTTGCCTTTGGCAATGCGGATTGCTTGTGGGGGCGGGCACATTCTGAATATGTTTCAGGCTGTTCAAATATTCACCAATTGCCTTGCTTGTGCGCCCCGCCTTCTCTACAATTGCGCCCCTTGCCGAGCTGGCAGGCGCTTATGTGCCTCCCCTCCGTGCAAGACATACAGTGTCATTCACTCCTTGTCTGACCAGATTCGCTGGCAGACTACTAACCCGTAAGGAGCATTCATGCGTCATTACGAAATCATCTTCCTGGTTCACCCGGACCAGAGCGAGCAAGTCGGCGGCATGGTTGAGCGTTACACCAAGCTGATCGAAGAAGACGGTGGCAAGATCCACCGCCTGGAAGACTGGGGCCGTCGTCAACTGGCCTACGCAATCAACAATGTTCACAAGGCTCACTACGTGATGCTGAACGTTGAGTGCACCGGCAAGGCCCTGGCCGAGCTGGAAGACAACTTCCGCTACAACGATGCCGTTATCCGTAACCTGGTCATCCGTCGCGACGAAGCCGTTACCGGCCAGTCCGAGATGCTGAAGGCTGAAGAAAACCGCAGCGAGCGCCGTGAGCGTCGTGAGCGTCCTGAGCATGCTGACTCCGCCGAAGGCGACGACAGCAATGACAGCGACTCCAGCGATAACGCTGACGAGTAATCCACGGACCTTTAGAGGAGCCTATTAAATGGCACGTTTCTTCCGTCGTCGTAAATTCTGCCGCTTCACTGCTGAAGACGTGAAAGAGATCGACTTCAAAGATCTCAACACCCTGAAAGCTTACGTATCCGAAACCGGCAAGATCGTTCCAAGCCGTATCACCGGTACCAAAGCTCGTTATCAGCGTCAGCTGGCTACCGCTATCAAGCGCGCCCGCTTCCTGGCCCTGCTGCCCTACACCGACAGCCACGGCCGCTGAGACCGGGTCGTCGACAAGCAGTAAGGGATTAGCATGCGAGCGTTAGCAAGTTTCATCATGCGCGGTCGTGTGCAGGCCACCCTGGTGGTGGTCATCAGCGCGGTACTGCCGCTGCTGTTCTGGTTGAGTGCCGCTGCCTGCAGCCTTGTGCTGCTGCGGCGTGGGTTCAAGGATGCTACAACGGTCATCGCCGGCGGCCTGCTGGCCGGGCTGGCCGTATGGGTCATGGGCGATCCCATCACCTTTTTGGTGATTGCGGGTGCTGTGGCCTTGGCCGCCCTGTTGCGTGCCGAGCATCCCTGGAGCCGTGTGTTGCTGGTCAGTGCCGTGTTCGCCGTGGCTTTCAGCCTCGTGCTCGATCTGGCGCTGGCGCAAACCTTCGATGTGCTGGCCAAGGCGTTTGCCGAAGCCATGCCGAAAATCGAGGGGCAGCCGGTGCTCTCCGGTGAGCTGATCCGCCCTGTGCTGGTCGCTTCCACAGCAGTGACGGTGCAGTTGTTCAGTGTGCTGGCCTTGGTGCTGGCGCGCTACTGGCAGGCAGCGTTGTACAACCCTGGAGGCTTCGGTCGCGAGTTTCGCGCGCTGAAGTTGCCGAAACAGACCATGGCGGTCTTGGTGGCAGTGATGGTGGTGGCCCCGTTCATCGGGCCGCAGTTCATCATCCTGGCATCGGCCTCAAGCCTGGTTCTGGTGCTGGCCGGCATCGCTTTGATGCATGGGCTGGTGGCACAGGGCCGACTGGCTGGTTTCTGGCTGGTGGGCATGTACGTGACGCTGCCGCTGATCATGCAGCTGATTTACCCCTTGCTGATGGTTTTGGCCATTGTCGACAGCCTGATTGATTTTCGCGGTCGCAAGTCCCCCAAGGGGAATGACTCCGCGAACGGTGAAGGTTAAAAGTTAAGAGGTTTTACCAAATGGAACTGATCCTGCTGGAAAAAGTCGCTAACCTGGGCAACCTGGGCGACAAAGTAAAAGTTAAGGCTGGTTACGGCCGTAACTTCCTGCTGCCATTCGGCAAGGCCACCGTTGCCAACGCCGCCAACCTGGCTGCGTTCGAAGAACGTCGCGCCGAGCTGGAAAAAGCAGCTGCTGACAAGAAATCGTCGGCTGAAAGCCGTGCTGCCCAACTGGCCGAGCTGGAAGTGACCATCACTGCCACCGCTGGCGACGAAGGCAAGCTGTTCGGTTCGATCGGCACCCACGACATCGCTGACGCCCTGACCGCCTCCGGCGTAGAAGTGGCCAAAGCTGAAGTTCGTCTGCCGAACGGCACCATCCGTCAGGTTGGCGAATACGACGTAGCCGTGCACCTGCACAGCGACGTTGAAGCCACCGTACGTGTGGTCGTCGTAGCTGCCTAAGCTGCGCTAACTGGCTGGCTCCTTGCGAGTCAGGCGGTTAACATCGGGCACGGTCCTGTTTTTTACAGGCCGTGCCCTTTGTCTTTTTCATCCTCCAGAATTCTTTCGTGGCCATGAACGAGATCACCACCTCCGAACAGCTAGACCTGCAAACCGCAGCCCTGAAGGTACCGCCGCATTCCATCGAGGCCGAACAGGCCGTGCTCGGTGGCCTGATGCTGGACAACGATGCCTGGGAGCGGGTGCTGGACCAGGTGTCGGATGGTGACTTCTACCGGCATGACCACCGGCTGATCTTCCGCGCCGTGCACAAGTTGGTCGATGCCAACCAGCCATTCGACGTGGTGACCCTGCACGAGCAGTTGGACAAGGAAGGCCTGTCCTCGCAGGTAGGCGGCCTGGCGTACCTGGCCGAGCTGGCCAAGAACACCCCGTCGGTGGCCAACATCAAGGCCTACGCCGCGATCATTCGCGAACGGGCTACGCTGCGCCAGTTGATCAGTATCAGTACCGACATCGCCGACAACGCGTTCAACCCCCAGGGGCGCAACGCTGCAGAGATTCTCGACGATGCCGAGCGGCAAATCTTCCAGATCGCCGAGGCTCGGCCAAAAACCGGTGGCCCGGTAGGCGTCAACGAGCTGTTGACCATGGCCATCGACCGTATCGATACGCTATTCAATTCCGACAGTGATATCACCGGTATCTCTACCGGGTACACCGACCTGGACGAAAAAACCAGCGGCCTGCAGGCTGCCGACTTGATCATCGTCGCCGGCCGTCCGTCGATGGGTAAAACCACCTTTGCCATGAACCTGGTTGAGAACGCCGTGCTACGCAGCGAAAAGGCGGTGCTGGTGTTCTCCCTCGAAATGCCAGGTGAATCGCTGATCATGCGTATGCTTTCCTCCCTTGGCCGTATCGATCAGACCAAGGTTCGTTCCGGCCAGCTGGACGACGACGACTGGCCACGCCTGACCTCGGCAGTCAACCTGCTTAACGACCGCAAGCTGTTCATCGACGATACCGCCGGCATCAGCCCGTCTGAAATGCGTGCGCGTACGCGGCGCTTGGCGCGTGAGCACGGTGAAATCGGCATGATCATGGTCGACTACCTGCAGCTGATGCAGATCCCGGGCTCTTCCGGTGATAACCGCACCAACGAGATTTCCGAAATTTCCCGCTCGCTCAAGGCCCTGGCCAAGGAATTCAACTGCCCGGTCATCGCCCTGTCGCAGCTGAACCGCTCCCTGGAACAGCGCCCGAACAAACGCCCGGTGAACTCCGACTTGCGTGAATCCGGTGCAATCGAGCAGGACGCCGACGTGATCATGTTCGTGTACCGCGACGAGGTGTACCACCCCGAGACCGAGCACAAGGGTGTGGCGGAAATCATCATCGGTAAACAGCGTAACGGCCCTATTGGCTTTGTGCGCCTGGCGTTTATCGGCAAGTACACCCGCTTCGAGAACCTCGCACCGGGCATGTACAACTTCGACGACGACGAATGAGAAGAGTCGGTAGAGGCTCGCCTCGTTAGAGCGACTCAATGTTCAGGCAGTCCTGATCCGCTTGGATATCTCAGCCTGAATGTCGTCAGTGGCGTCTTGCTGCTTTCTACCTTTACCCGCTCGGGTCTTTGTCGATGTCATTCCATGGTGCGGCAGCACCCTTTGTTTCTCTACAATGTATTCGTTGCCTTGACGGCGCTCCACGACTGCAACTGTGGTCGCGTAGCCAGAAACTTGAAACTTTGTAAGGGCGCTTAGGTCGCTGATATATGAGCTGCCGGTAAGCGGGTCGGGGAAAGCTGTGTCACATGCAAGTACATGAATTTGCCTGTTGTGCAGCTGGATATTGCGGCTTGTCAGTGCCTTGAAAGTGCGTGTTGCATCGTAAATATTGGTGCCGTCAGCACCTATCACGCCTGGAGCGCCATGGGCGCTGATATACAGGGTGGGTAATTTTCCGTCCGGTCGTTCTTGCCCAGTAAAAACAACAATTCCGTCGAACTCCGCCACGATAGGTCCGCGATAGGTCTTGTTGACGAATAGCTTACGAATGAACTCGAAAGCGTGCCCCGTCGGATCACGGCGGTTGATCGGGTCGCAAAGAGCAAATGAGTAGGTATTCAACCCTCCTTTTGCGAATGGGCTGTCGCTGTCTGGACTGTTGAAACGCATGAGATGAGGGTTGTAAGCGCGGTAGCCATTTCCCAGCAGGTAATGGCCGGTGACCAGATCCTCAAGCTCGCCTTTGAAGGCAGGTATTTGTCCGTGGTCGACCCTAGCGCCGTATGCACTGAAGGTCAGCTGGGTGCGGCCGTTTTGGTCAAGTGTGCAAGAGGGTGAATTGGACATTTCACTGCCGATCAAGCGGCTGTGATTTTCCTGGTGCGTGGTAAGGGTGCCTGGCCCTGCATTGAAGATACGGGTGAATCCACGGCCATCCAGCAATAGGGTTGGGCGATGAGACGCGTAGAATATTTTCATCACTTGCTTCCTGGGTTGGGTGTTTCCTAAATGCTAGGTGGGCCAGGAAGTTGATGAAACTGGCAACATTGCCAGATCATTCGAGGGAGATCAGCCGGCCATTGCAGTCGGATTAGGTCAAAATTTGTGCTATATCCCGCACCTGCTAGTTCCTATTACATCAGAGCCGGTTATCTGTTAGTACACCCGCTTCAATAACTTGGCGCCGGGTATGTATAACTTCGATGATGAATAAAGCCTGTTTTCGTGTAGCAGCGCGTAATTCACTGGGTTAGCAGGGACACCTCTGGGAGCGGCTTCAGTCGCGAAGAATCCAGCGCGGAGGATGGCACCGCCTGCGCCGGTGATCGCCGACACCCCGCGCCCCCAACTGTCGTCCCAGCTCATCAATCCCCACGAATCCAGTCGGATTTGGTCAAAATTTGTGCTATATTCCGCGCCCGCGATTTCCCTGCACACCAGAACCGGTCACTGACATGCAAGCAGCCAAACCACTCTACGACTATCCCAAGTACTGGGCCGAATGCTTCGGGCCAGCACCTTTCCTGCCGATGAGCAGGGAGGAGATGGATCTGCTCGGCTGGGATTCCTGCGACATCATCATCGTGACCGGTGATGCCTACGTCGACCACCCATCGTTCGGCATGGCCATCATCGGCCGTCTGCTGGAGGCCCAGGGCTTCCGCGTGGGCATCATCGCCCAGCCGAACTGGCAGTCGAAAGACGACTTCATGAAGCTCGGCGAGCCGAACCTGTTCTTCGGCGTGGCCGCCGGCAACATGGACTCGATGATCAACCGTTACACCGCAGACAAGAAGATCCGTTCCGACGACGCCTACACCCCAGGTGGCCTGGCCGGCAGCCGTCCGGACCGCGCCAGCCTGGTGTACAGCCAGCGCTGCAAGGAAGCCTACAAGCATGTGCCGATCGTGCTCGGCGGCATCGAGGCTTCGCTGCGCCGCATTGCCCACTACGACTACTGGCAGGACAAGGTTCGCCATTCGATCCTGATCGACGCCAGCGCCGATATCCTGCTGTTCGGCAACGCCGAGCGCGCGGTGGTCGAAGTGGCCCAGCGCCTGTCCAACGGCGAGAAGATCGAGACCATCACCGACGTGCGTGGCACCGCCTTCGTGCGCCGTGATACACCACAAGGCTGGTACGAAATCGACTCCACCCGTATCGACCGCCCGGGCCGCGTCGACAAGATCATCAACCCGTACGTGAACACCCAGGACACCCAGGCCTGCGCCATCGAGCAGGCCAAGGGCGACCAGGAAGACCCGAACGAAGCCAAGGTGGTGCAGATTCTCGACAGCCCGAGCGTGACCCGGGAAAAGTCGGTGATCCGCCTGCCGTCGTTCGAAAAGGTGCGTAACGACCCGGTACTCTACGCCCACGCCAACCGCGTGCTGCACCTGGAGACCAACCCAGGCAACGCCCGCGCACTGGTGCAGAAGCATGGCGAAGTGGATGTGTGGTTCAACCCGCCACCCATCCCCATGAGCACCGAAGAAATGGACTACGTGTTCGGCATGCCTTACGCCCGTGTGCCGCACCCGGCCTATGGCAAGGAGCGCATCCCGGCCTACGAAATGATCCGTTTCTCGGTGAACATCATGCGTGGCTGCTTTGGTGGCTGCACCTTCTGCTCGATCACCGAGCACGAAGGCCGCATCATCCAGAACCGCTCGCACGAATCGATCCTGAAGGAGATCGAAGAGATGCGCGACAAGGTGCCGGGCTTCACCGGCGTGGTCTCCGACCTTGGCGGCCCGACTGCCAACATGTACCGCATCGCCTGCAAGAGCCACGACATCGAGAAGCACTGCCGCAAGCCGTCGTGCGTGTTCCCGGGCATCTGCGAAAACCTCAACACCGACCACAGCTCGCTGATCGAGCTGTACCGCAAGGCCCGTGCCTTGCCGGGTGTGAAGAAGATCCTGATCGCCTCCGGCCTGCGCTACGACCTGGCGGTGGAATCACCGGAGTACGTCAAGGAGCTGGTGACCCACCACGTTGGTGGTTACCTGAAGATTGCCCCGGAGCACACCGAGCGTGGCCCGTTGGACAAGATGATGAAGCCGGGTATCGGCACCTACGACCGCTTCAAGCGCATGTTCGAGAAGTTCTCGAAGGAAGCGGGCAAGGAGCAGTACCTGATCCCGTACTTCATCGCCGCCCACCCAGGCACCACCGACGAAGACATGATGAACCTGGCCCTGTGGCTGAAGGGCAACGGCTTCCGCGCCGACCAGGTGCAGGCGTTCTACCCGTCACCGATGGCGTCGGCTACGGCCATGTACCACTCGGGCAAGAACCCGCTGCGCAAGGTGACCTACAAGAGCGAAGGGGTGGAGATCGTCAAGAGCGACGAGCAACGCCGCCTGCACAAGGCGTTCTTGCGCTACCACGACCCGAAAGGCTGGCCAATGCTGCGTGAAGCGCTGGAGCGCATGGGCCGCGCCGACCTGATCGGGCCGGGTAAGCACCAACTGATCCCGCTGCACCAGCCGCAGAGCGATACCTACCAGAGCGCGCGCCGCAAGAACTCGACGCCGGCGGGTAGCCACAAGGTGGGCAAGGACCAGAAGATCCTGACCCAGCACACCGGTCTGCCGCCGCGTGCCAGCGATGGCAGCAAGCCTTGGGACAAGCGTGAGAAGGCCAAGGCCGAAGCGTTTGCCCGAAACGAGAAGGCGGCCAAGGAGCGCAAGGAAGCGGCCAAGGGTGGCAAGGGCAACAAGAAGCCACGTCAGCCTGTTATCCCGCGCTGATCGATCCATGTTGGGACCGCAAAGCGGTCCCAACATCTCAAGGTCAATCAGGCTTCTTGTCGACCCACTTCGGCGCCACCGGCGCTACGAAGCTGTCCATGCCATTTAGCAGCTCATCTGGCTGCTGCGCCAGCAGCAACATCGCCCGGTGCTGCGGCCGCACAAAGCCTTCTTCGACGATATGGTCGAGGAAGCCGCCCAGCTTGTCGTAGAAGCCATTCACATCGAGCAGCCCCAGCGGCTTGGCGTGATAGCCCAGCTGCCCCCAGGTCCACACTTCGAACAACTCCTCCAGCGTACCGAGCCCGCCCGGCAAGGCAATGAAGGCATCGCTCAGCTCGGCCATGCGGGCCTTGCGCGCGTGCATGCCATCAACCACTTCAAGGCGGGTCAGGCCTTTGTGGCCGACTTCAGCGTCCAGCAGGCTCTGCGGGATGATCCCTACCACCTCGCCACCTGCTGCCATGGCCGCGTCGGCCACAACACCCATCAGGCCTACGGCACCTCCGCCATACACCAAGGTCAGGCCGCGACGCGCAATGGCCTGGCCAAGCGCGACGGCCGCTTCACGGTAGGCGGGGTTGGCGCCGATGCTGGCGCCGCAGAACACACAAACGGAACGTACGGGCATTGCTCATCTCCTGTCACTCAGGTGCACAGGGTACGGTGCATGTCCGTCGCTTCCAAGGCCGCTTTCACTCCGGCCGGGAGAATTCGCAGATGGCGCCGGTGGCTCCATGGGCGTAGGCAGCGAGCAGGCTATTCAGGAAGTTGGAGATGGGCATTTGGTATTGCTCCTAAATGAGAGGTTGTCCCATCGTCCAATAAAAGGGCATGATGTGCCCTTAGATTGGTTGTATACAATCCATTGAACAATTCTACTGGCTGGCCACTTGACACCCCCTTGACCCATATCAGCAAGGGGCTGAACGGGTTCAGGCAGTCTCGCAATTGATAAAACCCTGCCAAGGAGATTCATGATGTTTGCGAAAGCTGTAGCGGTATCCCTGCTGACCCTCGCCAGCGCCTCTGTCTTCGCCGCCGAGTGCTCGGTAACTGTCGAATCGACGGACCAAATGTCCTATACCACCAAGGAATTCACCGTCGACAAGAGCTGCAAGGAATTCACCGTCAAACTGACCCACTCCGGCAACCTGCCGAAGAACGTCATGGGCCACAACCTGGTGATCAGCAAGACTGCCGACATGCAGGGCATTGCTACCGAAGGCATGAGCCAGGGCATTGAAAAGGGTTACCTTAAGGAAGATAACGCCAACATCATCGCCCACACCGCAATGATCGGTGCGCCAGAAAAAGAAACCGAAGTGAAGTTCGACACTTCCAAGCTGGAAGCCGGTGGTGACTACAGCTTCTTCTGCACCTTCCCGGGCCACATCTCGATGATGAAAGGCAAGGTCATCGTCAAGTAACGATAGCGCTGCAGGGCTTTCGGGCCTATTCGCGGGCACGCCCGCTCTCACAGGTACACCACAAGGTTCAGCTTGCGTGGTGTATCTGTGGGTGCGGGCGTGCCCGCGAAGCTTTCATGGGGCGAACGGCAGTTCGCGCTTGTGCTGGGTCTTGCGGTAGGTGGCGACGATGATGTCGAACGCTGCCTGGTCAACCGGCTGCCCATGCAGGAAGGCATCGATCTGCTGGTAGGTCACGCCATGCGACGCTTCGTCCGGCTTGCCCGGCTCCAGGTCTTCCAGGTCCGCCGTCGGCACTTTCTCCACCAGTGACTCCGGTGCGCCGAAGCTGCGTGCAATCGCTCGCACCTGGTTCTTCACCAGCCCGCTCAGCGGCGCCAGGTCGCAGGCACCATCACCAAACTTGGTGAAGAAGCCCATCACCGCCTCGGCAGCGTGGTCGGTACCGATCACCAGGCCTGCGCGGGCGCCAGCGATGGTGTATTGGGCGACCATGCGCGTACGCGCCTTGACGTTGCCGACCACGAAGTCCACCAACGTCGGCGAGCCGTTCTTCAACTCCACCACTTCAGCCGCCAAAGCCCGTACCGCCGGGGCAATGTCCACGGTGTGCACTTCATCGGCCTTGATCACGTCCAGGCAGGCCTGGGCGTCATGCTCGTCATGCTGCACCTGGTACGGCAGGCGCACGGCTATGAAGGTGTAGGCCTTGTCGCCGGTCTCGGCGCGCAACTCGTTGATGGCGCGCTGGGCGAGCAGGGCGGCAGTCAGCGAGTCGACGCCACCGCTGATGCCCAGCACCAGGGTCTTGAGCCGGGCGTTGGCCAGGCAGCCCTTGATGAACGCCACGCGCCGGGCAACTTCGGCCTCAAGCGCTGCAGCGTCGGCGAACGGCGGCTGTACCTTCAGCGCCTGGGCAATCTCTTGCTGAACCGCTTGCATGGGTTACTCCTTGCTGGGGACTTTGAATACGTGGCGCATGTAGGCGACGAAGTTCTCGTCGCGGCACTGGGTCTTGGCGGCTTCGTCCGAGATCTTGGCCACCGGCGCGCCGTTGCAGTCGGTCATTTTAAGCACGATGCTCATTGGCGCCACACCCGGGATGTCGCAGGTCAGGTTGGTGCCGATGCCAAAACTGACGTTGATGCGACCGCGCAGGGCACGGAAGATCTCCAGCGAGCGGGTCAGGTTGAGGCCATCGGAAAACACCAGGGTCTTGGTCATCGGGTCGATACCCAGTTTCTGGTAATGGGCGATGGCCTTTTCTGCCCAGGCCACCGGCTCGCCCGAGTCGTGGCGCAGGCCGTCGAACAGCTTGGCGAAGTACAGATCGAAGTCGCCGAGGAAGGCATCCATGGTGATGCAGTCGGTCAGTGCGATGCCGAGCAGGCCGCGGTACTCGCGCACCCAGCAGTCCAGCGCGGCAATCTGGCTGTCGATCAGCCGTGGGCCGAGCTGCTGGTGGGCCATGATCCATTCATGGGCCATGGTGCCTAGCGGCTTGATATCCAGTTTCCATGCCAGGTCGACATTGCTGGTGCCGACGAAGCGGGCCGGAAAATCATCGCGCAACACGCGAACCACTTCTTCCTGCACGCGGCTGGAGAAGCGTCTACGGGTACCGAAGTCGGCTACCTGCAGTTCGGCCAGTTCTTCGTCGCTGGCATGCGCGCGCAGCCAGTCGAACTTGCGGTACAGCTGGTCGCGCGCCTCGGCCAGGCGCATGTGCGGGTGCAGCTGGCGGTTGCGCACTTCGCTGATGATGGCCAGCAGCGGCACTTCGAACAGGATTACATGCAGCCATGGGCCTTTCAGGCGCAGGAACAGCTGGTCGTTCTCGATGCCGACGCGCACATAGCGCAAGTTGAAGCGAAACAGGCGCAGAAAGCGCAGGAAGTCGGGCTTGAGGAAGCTGATGCGTTCCAGGAAAGGCAGTTGGCCATCGTCCAGGGTAAGGTCGTTGAGCCGTTCCAGCTGGTTGCGGATCTCGCCGAGGTAAGGGCGCAAGTCCTCGCCGTTGCGGCAGCGGAATTCCCATTCGACGTCGGCGTCCGGGTAGTTGTGCAGCACACCCTGCATCATGGTGAGTTTGTAGAAGTCGGTGTCGAGCAGGTTGTGCACGATGCGCTCGGCGAATGCGCTTTCGCTCATCAAGGGGGCTCCGGAAGCGGCGAATGGCCGACATTGTGCCAGCCTTTTGCGCCTTGTTGTGCCTGTTCCGGCCCGCGAAGAAGCCAGAACAGCCAAAACAGAGGTGTTTTTCCGTGCACCGGCTAGCCTTCAAACGGTGCCGCCTGTAGCAGTCGCGCACCAGCGGTGTGCACTTCGGTGACGTCCGCTGTTACAGGGCGGTTGCACGTAAACACTTGCCGAGGTTGCAATGATGGCACCAGGCGGTTGCTCCTTGTCTGTACGTGTGGTGGCGCCCGCCGCACGGCAGACGGTTGCACGCTCAATAAAGAAAAGGCCGCCGGTCGCCTGCTGGCACCCTGCACAGTGTGTTTTCCCGGAAGACAAAACCTATGGCACGGCCCTTGCTCAGAGCACAGGGCTGAGAAGTTGTAGTGCCAACCAAAAAAAACTCTAGGAGCACCACCTCATGTCGCAGACGTTTTACAAGAAAGGTTTCCTGGCTCTGGCCGTAGCTACGGCACTGGGTGTTTCTTCGTATGTTCAGGCCGACGTCAAGATCGGTGTAGCGGGCCCCATGACCGGGGCAAACGCAGCGTTTGGCGAGCAGTACATGAAAGGTGCGCAGGCAGCGGCCGACAAGATCAACGCCGCCGGTGGCGTGAACGGCGAGAAAATCGTCCTGGTCAAAGGCGATGACGCCTGTGAACCGAAGCAGGCCGTGGCCGTGGCCAACCGCCTGGTGGATCAGGACAAAGTGATCGGCGTGGTCGGCCACTTCTGTTCCTCCAACACCATCCCGGCGTCCGAGGTGTATGACGAGGCGGGTGTCATCGCCATTACTCCGGGCTCCACCAACCCACAGGTTACCGAGCGCGGCCTGAGCGCCATGTTCCGCATGTGCGGCCGTGACGACCAGCAGGGTATCGTCGCTGGCGACTACATCGTCGACGTGCTCAAGGGCAAGAAAGTCGCGGTACTGCACGACAAGGACACCTACGGCCAGGGCCTGGCGGACGCGACCAAGGCGCAGCTGGAAAAACGCGGCGTGAAGCCAGTGTTGTACGAAGGCCTGACCCGTGGCGAGAAAGACTTCAGCGCCGTGGTGACCAAGATCCGCTCCACCGGCGCCGACGTGGTCTACTTCGGTGGTCTGCACCCGGAAGCTGGCCCGCTGGTACGCCAGCTGCGCGAGCAGGGCCTGAAGGACGTCAAGTTCATGTCCGATGACGGCATCGTCACCGACGAACTGGTGTCCACCGCTGGCGGTGCGCAGTACGTCGATGGCGTGTACATGACCTTCGGTGCCGACCCGCGCCTGCTGCCAGACAGCAAGGCGGTGGTGGAGGAGTTCCGTAAGGCCGGTACCGAACCTGAAGGCTACACCCTGTACGCCTATGCCTCGCTGCAGGCCCTGGCCGCCGCGTTCAATGGCGCCAAGTCGAACAAAGGCGAAGACGCTGCCAAGTGGCTCAAGGCCAACCCGGTGCAGACCGTCATGGGCGAGAAAAAGTGGGACAGCAAAGGTGACCTGACCGTCTCCGACTATGTGGTCTACCAGTGGGACAAGACCGGTAAATACCACCAGCTGGAAAAACAAAAATAAAAACGGCCCACGGCCCGGGCTGATGCTCGGGCCCAAGCCCCGCGGTACCAGTCTTTATTCGTAGATCTGCACAGTTCTGCGCTGCGAGGGCCCTGCACAGGTGGCCCGCGCCGTGGTCGGCGCTCGTGCAATCTCAATCAGGTGAGATTGCGTTATGGATGGTATTTTCCTGCAGCAACTGGTCAACGGCCTGACCCTCGGGTCGGTCTATGGCCTGATCGCCATCGGCTACACAATGGTCTATGGCATCATCGGCATGATCAACTTCGCGCACGGCGAGGTGTATATGATTTCCGCGTACCTCGCGGCAATCAGCCTGGCATTGCTGGCTTACTTCGGCGTCGAGTCGTTCCCGCTACTGATGTTGGGCACGCTGTTGTTCACCGTCGTCGTCACGGGCGTCTATGGCTTCACCATCGAGCGCATCGCCTACAAACCCCTGCGTAACTCCACCCGCCTGGCGCCGCTGATCAGTGCCATCGGCATTTCGCTGATCCTGCAGAACTACGCACAGATCAGCCAGGGCGCCCGCCAGCAAGGCGTGCCAACCTTGCTGGAAGGTGCCATGCGTGTCGAAGTCGGCACCGGCTTCGTGCAACTGACCTATACCAAGATCTTCATTCTGGTGGCAGCCTTCGTCGGCATGGGCCTGCTGACCTACGTGATCAAGTACACCAAGCTCGGCCGCATGTGCCGTGCCACCCAGCAAGACCGCAAGATGGCCTCGATCCTGGGCATCAACACCGACCGGGTAATCTCCTACGTGTTCGTCATCGGCGCCGTGATGGCCGCCCTGGCCGGCGTGCTGATCACCATGAACTACGGCACGTTCGACTTCTACGCCGGCTTCATCATCGGTATCAAGGCATTCACCGCCGCGGTGCTCGGGGGTATCGGCTCACTGCCTGGCGCCATGCTCGGCGGCATCATCCTGGGTATTTCCGAGTCGCTGTTCTCTGGCTTGATCAACTCCGACTACAAGGATGTGTTCAGCTTCTCGCTGCTGGTGATGATCCTTATCTTCCGCCCACAAGGCCTGCTGGGTCGCCCGCTCGTGGCTAAGGTGTGATGAACATGTCCGTTGCCAAAACTGCCTCTGTTAGCGAAACCAAGGGTTTCGACATTAAACGCAGCCTGCTGGAGACCCTCGTCGCTGGCCTGCTGGCACTCATCGTGTTTGGCCCGGTCGTTGGCGTGGTGCTCGACGGCTACACCTTCAATGCCGAGCCGCGCCGCGTGGCGTGGCTGGTCGGTGGTGTGATGGTCGGGCGCTTCCTGCTCAGCCTGTTCCTGCAGACCGCCCCTGGGCAGCGCATGCTCCAGGGCTTCGACAGCGGTGGCTCGGGCGTGCATGTGAATGCCCCGGACTACAAGTCGCGCCTGCGCTACATCATCCCTGCACTGATCGTGATTGCCATCGTCTTCCCGATCTTCGCCAACAAGTACCTGCTGACCGTGGTCATCCTCGGCCTGATCTACGTGCTGCTGGGCCTTGGCCTGAACATCGTGGTCGGCTTGGCCGGCCTGCTCGACCTGGGCTACGTGGCGTTCTACGCCATCGGTGCCTACGGCCTGGCGCTGGGTTACCAGTACCTCGGCCTGGGCTTCTGGAGCGTGCTGCCGCTGGCGGCCATCGCTGCGGCGCTGGCGGGCTGCATCCTTGGTTTCCCGGTGCTACGAATGCACGGTGACTACCTGGCGATCGTGACCCTGGGCTTTGGCGAGATCATCCGCCTGGTGCTGAACAACTGGCTGTCGTTCACCGGTGGCCCCAACGGCATGCCGGCGCCTTCGCCAACCTTCTTCGGCCTGGAGTTCGGCCGCCGGGCCAAGGATGGCGGGGTGCCGATCCACGAGTTCTTCGGCTTCGAGTACAACGCCAACCTCAAGTTCGTGTTCATCTACGCCGTGCTGTTCCTGGTTGTGCTGGCCGTGCTGTACATCAAGCACCGCCTGACTCGCATGCCGGTCGGCCGGGCCTGGGAAGCGCTGCGCGAAGACGAAATCGCCTGCCGTTCGATGGGCTTGAACCACGTGCTGGTCAAGCTTTCGGCGTTTACCTTGGGTGCCTCCACCGCCGGCTTGGCCGGGGTGTTCTTCGCCACCTACCAGGGCTTCGTCAACCCGTCGTCATTCACCTTCTTCGAGTCGGCGCTGATCTTGGCCATCGTCGTACTGGGTGGCATGGGGTCGACCGTGGGCGTGGTCATCGCGGCGTTCGTGCTTACAGTGGCGCCGGAGCTGCTGCGCAGCTTCTCCGAGTACCGGGTGTTGCTGTTCGGCGTGTTGATGGTGCTGATGATGATCTGGCGACCGCGTGGGCTGATCCGCATCAGCCGTACCGGTGTGACCCCGCGTAAAGGAGTGGCGCCATGAGCGACGATATCATTCTCTCGGTCGACAACCTGATGATGCAGTTCGGTGGCATCAAGGCGCTCAGCGATGTCAGCCTCAAGGTCCGGCGCAATCAGATCTTTGCCTTGATCGGCCCCAACGGCGCCGGCAAGACCACGGTATTCAACTGCCTGACCGGCTTCTACAAGGCCAGTGGCGGGCGTATCGAGCTGAACGTGCGCGGCAGCCACACCAACGTCATCCAGCTGCTTGGCGAACGCTTCCAGGCGGCCGATTTCGTGTCGCCTGCGCGCTTTGCCAACCGCATGTATTACAAGATGTTCGGCGGCACCCACCTGGTCAACCGCGCGGGCCTGGCGCGCACCTTCCAGAACATTCGCCTGTTCAAGGAAATGTCGGTGGTGGAGAACCTGCTGGTGGCCCAGCACATGTGGGTCAATCGCAACCTGCTGGCCGGGGTGCTCAACACCAAGGCCTACCGCAAGGCCGAAAGCGATGCGTTGGACCACGCGTTCTACTGGCTTGAAGTGGTCGACCTGGTCGACTGCGCCAACCGCCTGGCCGGCGAGTTGTCGTACGGCCAGCAGCGGCGCCTGGAAATTGCCCGAGCCATGTGCACACGGCCGAAAATCATCTGCCTGGATGAACCGGCGGCGGGCCTGAACCCCCAGGAAACCGAAGCCCTCAGCCGCATGATCCGCGTACTGCGTGACGAGCACGACATCACCGTGGTGCTGATCGAGCATGACATGGGCATGGTCATGAGCATTTCCGACCATATCGTGGTGCTGGACCATGGCAACGTGATTGCCGAAGGCGCGCCGCAGGACATCCGCCACAACCCGACGGTGATCGCCGCCTACCTGGGTGCAGACGAAGAGGAACTGGTATGAGTGCACCCATTCTGGAGCTGAAGGACCTGGACGTGTTCTATGGGCCGATCCAGGCGTTGAAAAAGGTCTCGATGTACATCAACGAAGGTGAGACGGTCAGCCTGATTGGTGCCAACGGTGCCGGTAAGTCGACCCTGCTGATGTCGATTTTCGGCCAGCCGCGGGCAGCGTCTGGGCATATCGTCTATCGCGGCACCGACATTACCCGCAAGTCGTCGCACTACATCGCCTCCAACGGTATTGCCCAGTCGCCGGAAGGGCGCCGGGTGTTCCCTGACATGACCGTCGAGGAAAACCTGATGATGGGTACCATCCCCATCGGCGACAAACATGCCGACGAAGACATGCAGCGCATGTACGAGTTGTTCCCACGCTTGAAGGAGCGGCGTAACCAGCGGGCCATGACCATGTCCGGTGGCGAGCAGCAGATGTTGGCGATTGCCCGGGCGCTGATGAGCCGGCCGAAGTTGTTGTTGCTGGACGAGCCCTCGCTGGGGCTGGCGCCGATCGTGGTCAAGCAGATCTTCTCGACCTTGCGAGAGCTGGCCAAGACCGGGATGACCATCTTCCTGGTGGAGCAGAACGCCAACCATGCGCTGAAACTGTCGGACCGGGCGTATGTGATGGTCAACGGGCAGATTCGCATGACCGGTACCGGGCAGGAGCTGTTGGTCAACGAGGAGGTGCGTAACGCCTACCTTGGCGGGCACTGAGTTGTATTCGGGGGCTGCAAGGCAGCCCCATTCTCAATGTGGACAACTTGCCGTGTCTTTCTCTCGACACACGCCAATACTCCCCTGCAAGCCCTTGTTTCCACAGGCTTGATCTTGTCCACGGATAATGTGGAACCGCCTGTGGAAAACATGGTGGCATCTCGCTCCAGCCCTGTGATAGCAAGCCCTCCAGCAATGCGATCATTTTTTGACCACATCCCGCTTGTGGATGTTTTTTCGGTGTTTCCCACAGCCCTGAAAGCATGCCGGAATTAGCGCCAAGCCTGTGCATAACTCTGTGCAAAAACCTTGGACAGACCGCTGCAGGCGGCATGCTTGAAAGCCTTGCGCCATCACCTGAAAGATATCCACCGACCACGGAACGCTGAATGGGTTCCGCACGGTGGAAAAGTTGCCCCCAATCCGTGGGGAAAGCCTTGTGGATAACATGCGCATACCTGTCGCCGAGCCCTCTGCCACAAGGGTTTGCCGAATATGAACAAAAAATGATCAGTGCCTTGAACGGCTTGCTGCCGGCGCTTGGCGAGGGCATGCTGCAAAGCTGCCATGACAACCTACCTTGAGGAACAGAGCATGACGTCCACCGTATTCATCACTGGTGCCACTTCCGGTTTCGGTGAGGCCACCGCCCGCCGTTTCGCTGAAGCTGGCTGGAAGCTGGTGCTCACTGGCCGCCGCAAGGAGCGCCTGGACGCCCTGTGCGCCGAGCTGTCGGCAAAGACCGAAGTGCATGGCCTGGTGCTCGACGTACGTGACCGCAAGGCCATGGAGCAGGCCATCGCCAATCTGCCGGCCGGGTTCGAAAAGATTCGCGGCCTGGTCAACAACGCCGGCCTTGCATTGGGTGTGGATGCGGCGCAGAACTGTAGCCTGGACGACTGGGAAACCATGGTCGATACCAACATCAAGGGCCTGATGTACACCACCCGGCTGCTGCTGCCACGGCTGATCGCCCATGGCCGCGGCGCTTCGATCCTCAACGTAGGTTCCGTGGCGGGCAACTACCCGTACCCGGGCAGCAACGTCTACGGTGGCACCAAGGCCTTCGTCGGCCAGTTCTCGTTGAGCCTGCGCTGCGACCTGCGCGGCACCGGCGTGCGCGTGAGCAACATCGAGCCGGGCCTGTGCGAGAGCGAGTTCTCGCTGGTGCGTTTCGGCGGTGACCAGGCCAAGTACGACGCCACCTACGCAGGTGCCGAGCCGATCCAGCCGCAGGACATTGCCGAGACCATCTTCTGGATCCTTAACCAGCCGGCGCACATCAACATCAACAGCCTGGAGCTGATGCCGGTGAGTCAGGACTGGGCAGGCTTCTCGATCGACCGGTCGGCCAAGGGCTGATCCAAGGGCCTTTTCGCAGGTAAACCCGCTCCCACAGGTACTGTGCAATCCTTGTGGGAGCACCGGTCTTGCACAAAACCTAAAAGCTGGCGCGATCACTGTGGGAGCGGGTTTACCCGCGAATGCGTCAGTTCAGGCGCTGCAACCCTTCCAGGCAGGTCGCCAAATGATAGGGCGTAGTAGAGGGCATATCATGCCGACTCACCGCCCCCTCACCATCGCGGCACTCATACCAGCCCGCTTCCCGCAGGAACCGCGTTTGCAGCGCCTGCAACTGCCCCGACAGCTTCGCCTCGCCCCCCGCGCGCAACACAAGCGCTCGCAGGTATTCCGCCTGTGCCCAGATGCGCTGGGTGGCATCAAGCACCTGACCGTCCACATTCAGCATCGCCAACACCGCCGCATCGTTCACTCCGAACTGTTCGGCAAAGCCGAAAGCCCGGTCGATGGACGCATAAAGCGGCGTGTCACGTAGCAGCGGCGAGGTGTGCAGCAAGTAGAACCATTCGAACTGGTGCCCCGGTTCGAACCAGTTATCCACAGCCCCGCGTGGCTTTTCCAGCATCAGGCCGTGGGCCGGTTCGATGAAGTGCGCCTCAAGCGCCTCGCACAGTTGCAGCAGTGACTGGCGGACATGTTCATCGTCACGTACTGCCAGTACCTGCAGAAACGCCTCGGCCAAGTGCATCTGCGGGTTCTGCAGTGGGCCGCTGCCCAGGTCGGCCCAGTCTTCGCCCAGGCTGGCTTCGTACAGGCCGTCGTCACGGGCGAACTGCTGGTCGATGATGTCGAGCGCGGCGTTGAGGGTGGATTCCACCAGGCTTTCACGCACCTTGCCCCAGTAGTGCGCGCAGGCGAACACGATGAAGGCATGGGTGTACAGGTCTTTGCGCCGGTCCAGCGGCTTGCCCTGGGCGTCGATGCTGTAGAACCAGCCACCGTGCTCGGCATCGTGGAAGTGCTTTTGCAGCGAACGGAACAGGGCTGATGCGCGCTCGGCGGCGCCCGGTTGCCCGATACGGCTGCTGAACAGATACAGCTGGCGTGCGCAGGCCATGGCCCGGTAGCGCTGCACCGGCAAGGGTTGGTGCTGGGCGTCCAGCGCCTCGTAGGGCAGGGCCATGTCGGCGTTCCAGCCTGGGCCTTGCCACATTGGCACGATGCGTTCGGCGAAGTGCTGGTTGAAACGGGCCAGTTCGGGCAGGGTGGGGCGGGGGTCGGACATGTCGGCGCTCGTCGCTGTCGGGCAGGGCGCCATGTTAGCAGAACTAGGGTTGAGGGTTGCCCAAGCCCTGCCAATGCCGCGCCCCGACGAAGATGAAGCGCAACTGCTGGGTGATCTTTTCCTGCGGCGTCAGCGCCTGTGGGTAACCTGCTTCCGGGCTGTCGATAAGTTCGGGCAGGGTGGCGAACACGGTCTTCACTACCAGGTCGGCCATCACCGCCAGCGCGGCGCTGTCCAGGTGCTGCCAGCGCTTCATGCGCGCAAGGTCGGTGGCCAGGTCATCGCTTATGTCCTGGCGCAGGCGGGCAATGGCCTGGCGCACGGCCTGCGAACCGCCGTACTGTTCGCGGGCCAGGAACAGGAACTGCGCGCGGTGGGCGGCTACCACGTCGAGGAAGATGCGCACCGAAGCGTCGGTGATGCCGCCCAGTTCGAATTCGTTTTGCCGCACCAGGCGGATGGTCTGGCGGAAGGTGGTGTCGATTTCGGCCACCAAGGCCAGGCCCAGGGCATCCATGTCGGAAAAATGCCGGTAGAAGCCGGTCGGTACGATGCCAGCGGTCTTCGCCACCTCGCGCAGGCTGACACTGCCGAAACCACGGCCACTCTCCATGAGCAGGCAGGCTGCATCGAGCAGGGCCTGGCGGGTCTGAAGCTTCTGTTCGGCGCGCGGTAGCATGATGCGGGCTTCTGTGACGGTAAGGCTGGGCACTCTAGATAAAAAAACAAAGCCCGGTCAATGGACCGGGCCTGGAGGGGAGCAAGCGTTGTGACAGAGGTTGTTCTTTTCGGCCATGGTGATCAGCTCACACGGCTGAGTTCAACCAGGCGATCCGAGCCACCTTCGGCAACGCGGCCATTGCGTTCGATCAGGCGATCCGAGCCACCTTCGGCGACGCGGCCATTGCGTTCGATCAGGCGATCGGAACCACCTTCGGCAACGCGGCCACTGCGTTCGATCAGGCGATCCGAGCCACCTTCGGCAACGCGGCCACTGCGTTCGATCAGGCGATCCGAGCCACCTTCGGCAACGCGGCCACTGCGTTCGATCAGGCGATCGGAACCACCTTCGGCAACGCGGCCACTGCGTTCGATCAGGCGATCGGAACCACCTTCGGCAACGCGGCCACTGCGTTCGATCAACCGATCGGAACCACCTTCAGCTACGGTTTTCAGTGGCTGGGCGATTTCGGCAGCGCTGGAGCGCGATTCGGCGGTCAGGTGTTGCTCGGAAGCCGGCAGGGCAAAAGCGTTGGCGGCCAAAAGGGACAGGGTCAGGGTCAGCAGGTGGCGTTTCATGATTTCGGTGCTCCTCTCGGGGGCTGGAAAGTGGGTACGAAGCCAATGCTACGCCGCGTAACGCCAGAGAGAAGTTCATACGGGTAATGGTAACAATCGACCGTATTGATAGAGGTTCGCAACGCCTCTAATCAGCGCCTTTCAGGCGCGCAGGCAAACCGCTGGCCGTGCCTCCGTTGGGTAACATGTACAGCCTGGCGCGATAAATTGCTGAGCAAAGGGCCAGGAAAAACTTCGCTATCATGGCGCCATCGATAAAACCCCATGGGTTTTCATGAGTCCGAGATATTGAGTGCCACTGAAGTGCCTGTTCTGTGTCATACCGCAAGGAGATTCACGCAATGACGCGTCCCGCCAGAATTCTCGTCTGGACCCTCACCAGCCTGTTCACCCTGCTGGCAATCCTGGTGGTGGTGATCGCCACCTTCGACTGGAACCGCGTCAAGCCGCTGCTCAACGAGAAGGTCTCCGAGGCCTTGCACCGGCCTTTCGCAATCAATGGCAACCTCGCTGTGCATTGGCGTACCGAGCCCGAAGAGGGCGGCTGGCGTGCCTGGGTGCCGTGGCCGCACTTCATTGCCGAGGACCTGACCTTGGGCAACCCGGACTGGCTCAAGGAGCCTGATATGGTCGGCCTGGAGCGCGTGGAGTTCCGCCTGGCGCCGCTGCCGCTAGTGTTCCAGCAGATCAGCATCCCTCGCATCAACCTTACCAAGCCTACCGCCAACCTCACCCGCCTGGCCGATGGACGCGCTAACTGGGTGTTCGACTTCGGCCCCAAGGATGAAAACGCAGAACCTTCAAAGTGGCAGTTGGATATTGGCGCCATCGGCTTCGACCAGGGCAACGTCAGCTTCGACGATCAGACACTGAAAACCAGCATGAAGGTGCAGATCGACCCGCTGGGCAAGCCAATCCCGTTCAGCGACATTGTCGGCAAGGCCAGCGCCGAGAAGGCTGGCGCTGCGCAGGACTATGCCTTCGGCCTCAAGGCCCAGGGCCGCTACAAAGGCCAGCCAGTGTCCGGCACTGGCAAGATCGGCGGCCTGCTGGCGCTGCAGGACGCCAGCCAGCCGTTCCCGCTGCAGGCCGATGTGCGCATCGCCGACACCCACGTGGTGCTAGCCGGCACCCTGACCGACCCGCGCAACCTCGGCGCCCTCGACCTGCGCTTGCGCCTGTCGGGTGCCAGCCTGGGCAACCTCTACCCATTGACCGGGGTAACCCTGCCGGACACGCCGGCCTACTCCACCGATGGCCGCCTCAGCGCCAACCTGCACGCGGCACAAGGGGCGACGTTCAATTACCAGGGCTTCAACGGCAAGATCGGCGACAGCGATATTCACGGTGACCTGGCCTTCGTCGCCAGCCAGCCACGGCCCAAACTGTCCGGCAAACTGGTATCGAACCAGTTACTGTTCAAAGACCTGGCGCCGCTGATCGGCGCCGATTCCAACGCCGAGCAGAAGGCCCGGGGTGGTGCCAGCAAGCAGCCGACGGGCAAGGTGCTACCGGTTGAAGAGTTCCGCACCGAGCGCTGGCGCGCGATGGATGCTGACGTCACTTTTGCTGGCAAGCGCATCGTGCACAGCACGCAACTGCCGTTCAATGACCTGTCGGCCCACGTGATACTCGATGACGGCCTGCTGCGCCTGGAGCCCCTGCGCTTTGGCGTGGCCGGTGGCAGCCTGGCCTCCAATATCCGCCTTGACGGGCGCAGCGTGCCCTTGCAGGGCCGGGCACAGTTGACGGCACGGGGTTTCAAGCTCAAGCAACTGTTCCCCACGTTTGCGCCGATGCAGACCAGCTTTGGCGAATTGAACGGCGATGCCGACATCACGGGCCGTGGCAACTCGGTGGCAGCCTTGCTGGGTACGGCCAATGGCGACCTGCGCATGCTGATCAACGATGGCGCCATCAGCCGCAGCCTGATGGAGATTGCCGGTTTGAACGTGGGTAACTATGTGGTCGGCAAGCTGTTCGGTGATGAGGACGTGAAGATCAACTGCGCGGCAGCCGATGTGGGTATCAAGGATGGCCTGGCGACTACGCGGCTGTTCATCTTCGATACCGAGAACGCGATCATCTACATCAACGGCACCGCCAATTTTGCCTCCGAGCAGTTGGACTTGAAGATCACCCCGGAGTCGAAAGGGCTGCGGTTGTTCTCGCTGCGCTCGCCGTTGTACGTGCGTGGACCGTTTGCCAAGCCGAGTGCCGGTGTGCAGGCGCTGCCGCTGGCGTTGCGCGGCGCGGGAATGGTGGCGCTGGGTGTGGTGGCCGGGCCGGCGGCAGGGTTGCTGGCGCTGATTGCGCCCAGCAGCGGGGATGATCCAAACCAGTGCACGCCGTTGTTGCAGCAGATGAAAGCGGGCAAGGCACCGGCGGCGGTGAAAGGGCGGAAATAGCAGGGGGCCGCTGTGCGGCCCATCGCGACACAAGGCCGCTCCTACAGGGGTACGCGATCCCTTGTAGGAGCGGCCTTGTGTCGCGATGGGCTGCACAGCAGCCCCTAACGATTACAACCCTTGCAACAGGTCGGACATGTCGTCCGCGTGCTCTTCTTCCTGCGCCAGAATGTCTTCGAAGATGCGCCGCGTAGTCGGATCTTTATCGCCAATGTACTGAATGATCTCGCGGTAGCTATCAATGGCAATCCGCTCCGCCACCAGGTCTTCCAGCACCATCTCTTTCAACGAATTGCCTGCCACGTACTGGGCATGCGAATTCTTGGTCAGGTTATCGGGGTTGAAGTCTGGCTCGCCGCCCAGCTGCACGATGCGCTCGGCCAGCTTGTCGGCGTGTTCGGCTTCCTGGGTGGCATGCTCCAGAAACTCCTCGGCTGCCACGCTGGCCTTGATGCCGCTGGCCATGAAGTAGTGGCGCTTGTAGCGCAGTACGCAGACCAGCTCGGTGGCCAGCGACTCGTTCAGCAGGCGCAGGATCTCTTTGCGATCGGCGTGATAGCCCTCGGTCACGGCGCCTTGCTCTACATGCTGGCGGGCACGTTCGCGCAGGGTTTTCACATCGGTGAGTTCAACGTTGCTCATGGTTATCTCCAGCAGGGGTCAGGTTTGGGCATTGGCTTATGCGCCATGCAAGGCGTCGCTGTCTTCCTGGCGTTGCTTGCAGGTTTTGAAACCTTTGGCGTCGACATGGCCGGTGGCGTCGAAGCGCACGTAGTAGGGCTGCTGTTTGCCATCGCGGTTGAGGATGTAGTCGTTGCAGGTGCCCCCGTGCGGCAGGTCGATCACGTTCGACGGGCTGCCGCCAATGGCGATGACCTTCTGCATGGTCATACCGTTCTCTACCTGCTTGACCAGCGGCTCGTCGCGGTAGGTGACGTAGTCCACCGGGTTTTCCGGGCGGCTGCCGCAGGCGGCCAGGGTGGCGCTTGCCAGAAGGATTGCCAGGGTCTGCTTGTACATGGTCCCGCTCCTTGCAAAGGGTCTGTGTGGTTTGGAACCACAGCGCACGCCGGGAGTTCGATTGCGATGGCCATGATGGCCGCTGTAGTGTTGGCCGGTCGTTCACGCAAAGGGGCTGGGTGATGCCACAGGAATTGGCCACGCGATACCCGTTGGTGCTGGTGCCGGGCATGCTCGGGTTTGTTCGGATGGTGCTCTACCCCTACTGGTTCGGCATCGTGCCGGCCCTGCGCAAGGGTGGGGCGCAGGTATTTCCGGTGCAGGTTTCGCCGCTGCATTGCAGCGAGGTGCGCGGTGAGCAGTTGCTGGCGATCATCGAAGACATCTGCCAACGCACCGGCGCCGACAAGGTCAACCTCATCGGCCACAGCCAGGGCGCCCTGAGTGCACGCTACGCCGCGGCCAAGCGGCCTGGGCGGGTGGCCTCGGTCACCTCGGTGGCCGGGCCCAACCATGGCTCGGAACTGGCCGACCACCTGGCGCGTACGGCACCGGGCGATTCACCCCAGGGGCGCATCCTCAAGGCCGTACTGCATGGCTTTGCCGTTTTGCTGGTATGGCTGGAAACGGGCTGGCGCCGCGAGCCGCTGCCGGTGGATGTGCACGCCTCGCACCAGTCGCTGACCAGTGCCGGGGTGGCACTGTTCAACCAGGCTTATCCACAGGGCCTGCCGCAGACCTGGGGTGGGGAAGGGGCCCATGAGGTCAACGGCGTGCGCTATTACTCTTGGTCGGGCACCTTGCAGCCTGGCCTGACCGACCAGGGGCGTAACCGTTTTGACGGCAGCAACCGTTTCTGCCGCCTGTTCGCGCGCAGTTTCATCAAGGAAAAGGGCCAGTGCGACGGTATGGTCGGGCGTTTCAGTTCGCACCTGGGGCAGGTGATCGGCGACGATTACCCGCTCGATCACCTGGACATCGTCAACCAGTCGCTCGGCGCTGTGGGCAAGGGCGCCGAGCCCGTGCGGCTGTTTACCGAACATGCCGCCCGGCTCAAGGCCGCCGGGCTTTAGCGGCGGATCGGCGTGGTCCAGCGCTCGGCCAGCACTACGCCGGCCAGGGTCAGCAAGCCGCCGACCAGGTGATAACTGGCCAGTTGCTCGTCGAGCACACCGGCGGCGATCAGCGCAGTGACCAACGGCAGCAGGTTGAAGAACAGCGTGGTGCGGCTTGGCCCTAGGCGGTGCACGGCCTGCATCCACACCCGTGGCGCGATCATCGAAGCCAGCACGCAGGCATACAACACCAGGCCGATGTTGTGGCTGTTCAGGCCGGTTTTGTCCGACAGCAGGAACAGCGGCAGCAACACGACGATGGCCACCAGCACCTGCAGGTACAGCAACTGCATCGGCGGCAGGCGGAGCTGCCATTTCTTCAGCAGGAAGCTGTACAGCGCATAGGCCAGGGTAGCCACCAGCATCAGCAGGTCGCCGCTGTTCAGCCCTTGTTGCAGCAGGCTGGCGGGGTGGCCGGCGCTGACCACCTCCAGTACCCCGAAGAACGATACCAGCGCACCCAACAGGGCGCCGTAGCTCAGGCGCTGGCCCAGCCAGGCGATGGACAGTGCCAGTGACATCAGCGGCATCAGCGAGAGAATGATGCCCATGTTGGTGGCGCTGGTGATGCCGGCGGCGAAGTAGGCCAGGCTTTGGTACATCGCCATGCCCAGTACGCCGAGCACGAACACCTTGCCCAGGTGCGGGCGGATGGCCGCTCGGTTGCGCCACACGGCGGGCAGCAGGAACGGGGTGAACAGCAAGGCAGCCAGCAGCCAGCGATAAAAGCCGATCTCGGCGGGGTGGATGGCGCCGGCGGACATCTTGGTGACCACGGTGTTACCGGCCCAGATGAGGATGGCGGTGAGGGGGAACAGGTAATTCATGTTGCAGAGATTCTCTGAAGTATCGCGATGATTTTTTGGAGCGCTGTGCGCCCCTTTTGCGACACAAGGCCTGCGCAGCAGGCCCCGATGGCAGCCATTATCAACTGTCTGTCTAAAAGCCTATACTTCCATCCAGACAACCCACCCTGCCAAGCAGACAGCATGCCGCGCAAATACCTCGACATCCCTCAGTTCACCCAGCTCCCGGCCCCGGTGTACTTCCGCCACGATGAGTTCGTTGCCGACACCCACAGCGCCGTGCACTGCCACGCCTGGGGTCAACTGAACTACACCGCTCACGGCGTGATGCATCTGGACGTTGCCGGCCAGCGCTTCCTGTCACCGCCAAGCTACGCCGTGTGGGTGCCGCCCGACACCGCGCATGGTTGCTACAACCCGCAGGCCATCGTCTACCGCTCCATCTACCTCGACCGCAGCCTGTGCGCCGCGCTGCCACGGCAACCGTGCAGCTTGATGATCAGTGACATTCTCAAGGCCATCCTCGCCGACTTCGCCCGTCGCGACCTCAAGGTGGCCGAAGACCCGCGCGACCAACGCCTGGTGCAGGTTCTGCTCGATCAATTGCTGCTGGCACCCACCCAGGCCTGCTACCTGCCGTTTGCCCACAGCGATGGCTTGCGCCAGGTGCTCGACGCGCTCAGCGCCGAGCCTGGCGACAACCGCCCGTTGGCCGACTGGGCTGCCCGAGTGCATGTCAGCGAACGCACCCTGGCCCGCCAGTTTCTGCGCGAATTGGGCATCAGTTTTGGCGAATGGCGCTTGCGCCTGCGTTTTTTGCGCGCCATCGAAGCGCTGGAAGCTGGCCTGCCGATTCAGGCCATCGCCTTCGACCTGGGCTACAGCAGCGCTTCGGCGTTCATCGCCATGTTCCAGCGCCAGGCCCAATGCACGCCCGAGCAATACCGCCGGCAGGCGCGGGCGGGGCGCTGAGAATTCTTGGCTACACTCAGCTCGACCCCCGTGCATCGGGCGCGGAGCCAAGGAGACCACTCCATGAAAGTGCTGCACATTCCATTGCTGGCGTTGGCTGTGTTGTTCAGCGCCCAAGGCTTCGCGGCCAATACCGCGCAGCAGGAAAAAATGAAAACCTGCAATGCCGACGCCACCACCAAGGCCCTGAAGGGCGATGAGCGCAAAGCCTTCATGAGCACCTGCCTGAAGAAGGATGTGCCGCAAACCCAACAAGAGAAGATGAAAACCTGCAACGCCGACGCCACCACCAAAGCCCTGAAGGGTGACGAGCGTAAAGCCTACATGAGCGACTGCCTGAAGAAGAAATGACCTGCGCCTATGCCTGCGCCGCCAAGGCTGGCAGACTGCGGGCATTCCCGCTGTCTGCCGTCGAGGCTGTATGACCTTTACCCCCCGTCAGATCACCCTGGCCAGCCTGATCATCGTCATGGCCGGGCTGCTGCTGGCTTTGCCCCTGAAGTTGCTGCCCAGCCTGCTGGCCGGCCTGCTGGTGTTCGAATTGGTCAACATGCTGACCCCGCGCCTGCAGCCGCTGTTGGCTGGGCAACGCGCGCGCTGGCTGGCGGTGGCCCTGCTCGGCACGCTGGTGGTCAGCACCCTGACGCTGCTGATTGCCGGTGCCTTCAGCTTTTTGCTGCACGAGGCGGAGAACCCCGGCGCCTCGCTGGACAAGTTCATGGCCTTGGTCGAGCGTGCCCGCGGCCAGCTGCCACCCTTCATCGAAGGCTACCTGCCCGCCAGTGCCGCAGAGTTCAAGGTCGCCATCGGCGACTGGATCAAGAGCCACCTGAGCGATTTGCAACTGGTGGGCAAGGGCATGGCGCACATGTTCGTCACGCTGCTGATCGGCATGATCCTCGGCGCCATCATCGCCTTGCAGCGCATTCCCGATGTTTCCCGGCGCAAGCCCCTGGCGTCGGCGCTGTTCGAGCGCCTCAATCTGCTGGTGAAGGCGTTTCGCAACATCGTCTTCGCGCAGATCAAGATTTCGCTGCTCAACACGGCCTTCACCGGCATCTTCCTGGCGGTGGTGATGCCGTTGTTCGGTGTGCACCTGCCGTTGACCAAGACGCTGATCGTGCTGACCTTCCTGTTGGGCCTGCTACCGGTGATCGGCAACCTGATGTCCAACACCCTGATCACCATTGTCGGCTTGTCGCTGTCGATCTGGGTGGCGGCGGCAGCGCTGGGTTACCTGATCGTCATCCACAAGGTCGAGTATTTCCTCAACGCGCGGATCGTGGGCGGGCAGATCAGTGCCAAGGCGTGGGAACTGCTGTTGGCGATGCTGGTGTTCGAGGCGGCGTTCGGGCTGCCTGGGGTGGTGGCAGGGCCGATCTACTATGCCTACCTGAAGAGTGAGCTGAAGCGGGCGGAGCTGGTCTGACAGCGTGCTGGGGCTGCAAAGCAGCCCCAAGATGGCTCAGGCTGCGCCGTAACGCTTGCGGGCCTCGATGGCCAGGCCGCTACCAATGCTGCCAAAGATGTTGCCTTCCACATGCCGCGCATTCGGCAGCATCGCCGACACGCTGTTGCGCAGCGCCGGAATTCCGCTGGAACCCCCGGTGAAGAACACCGTGTCGACCTGCCCTTCGCTCACGCCAGCCTTGGCCAACAGCTCGGTCACGCTACCGCGCACCCGCTCCAGCAGGCCGTCGATGGCCTCTTCGAACAGCGCACGTGTCAGTTCTGCCGTCAGCTCGGGCTCGACGCGGCGCAGGTCGATGCGGCGGCTGTCGTGCTCGGTCAGTTCGATCTTGCTGGCTTCCACTTCCATCGCCAGCCAGTGCCCGGCGCGTTGCTCGATCAGTTTGAACAGGCGGTCGATACCGAAGCTGTCCTCGATGTCGTAGCGCATGCTGCCCAGCGCCAACTGCGACTTTTGCGAGTACAGGGCGTTGATGGTGTGCCATGTGGCCAGGTTGAGGTGGTAGCTGGTGGGCATCAGCGCGCCGCTCTTCATGCGGCTGCCGTAGCCGAACAGCGGCATCACGCCCTGCAGGCTCAGCTGTTTGTCGAAGTCGGTACCGCCGATGTGCACGCCGCCGGTGGCGAGGATGTCGCTCTGGCGTTCGGCGACCAAGTGGCGCTCGGGCGACAGACGGATCAGGGTGAAGTCCGAGGTACCACCGCCGATGTCGACGATCAGCACCAGCTCTTCGCGGCTGATGCTCGACTCGTAGTCGAAGGCTGCGGCAATCGGCTCGTACTGGAACGAGACGTCCTTGAAGCCGATCTTGCGCGCTACTTCGGCAAGGGTATCTTCTGCTTCCTGGTCGGCGGCCGGGTCTTCGTCGACGAAGAACACCGGTCGGCCCAGCACCACCTGGTCGAATTCACGGCCCGCAGCGGCTTCGGCACGTTTTTTCAGCTCGCCGATGAACATGCCCAGCAGGTCCTTGAACGGCAGGGCGCTGCCCAGCACGCTGGTGTCGTGCTTGATCAGCTTCGAGCCCAGCAGGCTTTTCAGCGAGCGCATCAGGCGGCCTTCGTAGCCTTCCAGGTACTCGTGCAGCGCCAGGCGGCCATACACCGGGCGCCGCTCTTCGATATTGAAGAACACCACCGAGGGCAAGGTGATCTTGCCGTCTTCCAGGGCAATCAGCGACTCCACGCCAGGGCGGTGCCAGCCGACCGTGGAGTTGGAGGTGCCAAAATCGATGCCCAGGGCGCGGGCCGGGGATACGTCAGACATGGGAAATCAGCTTCCGGAGCGAAAACGGCCGCGCAGTTTATGCCACTTGGCTACAGAATCAAGACCAGTCGTCTGCCATGGGGCAAACCCAAGGCGGTCTTGAAAGGCTATGCTTGACCCCTATCTTCTGTTGCAACACGCACATTCACATTGGTGATCCACAGATGGACTTCAAAGACTATTACAAGATACTCGGCGTAGAGCCCACGGCGGACGACAAGGCGATCAAGGCCGCGTACCGTAAGCTGGCGCGCAAGTATCACCCCGATGTCAGCAAGGAGCGCGACGCCGAGGACAAGTTCAAAGAGGCCAACGAGGCCTACGAAGTGCTGGGCGACGCGCAGAAACGTGCCGAGTTCGATGAAATTCGCAAGTACGGCGGCCAGCATGGCCGGCCGTTCCAGGCGCCACCGGGCTGGGAAAACCGTGGCGGTGGCGGTGGCTTCGAAGGCGGCGATTTCTCCGACTTCTTCAGCTCGATCTTCGGTGGGCGCGGGGGCGGCAACCCCTTCGGTGGCGCTCGGCAGCAGCAACGCAGTGCAGGCAGGCGGGGGCAGGACGTGGAGCTTGAACTGGCAGTGTTCCTTGAAGAAACCCTGAGCAAGGAGTCCAAGCAGATCAGCTTCCAGGTGCCGCAAACCAATGCCATGGGCCAGCGCACCGGCTTTACCACCAAGACCCTGAACGTGAAGATTCCGGCCGGGGTGACCGACGGCGAGCGCATTCGCCTCAAGGGCCAGGGCGCACCGGGCAGCGGTGGCGGGGCCAATGGCGACTTGTTCCTGACCCTTCGCATGGCGCCGCACCCACTGTTCGATGTCGAAGGCCATGACCTGATCATCACCGTGCCCTTGGCACCGTGGGAGGCTGCCCTGGGCGCCAAGGTGGCGGTACCGACCCTGGAGGGCAAGATCAACCTGACCATCCGCCCGGACAGCCAGAGCGGGCAGCGCCTGCGCGTACCCGGCAAGGGCCTGGCGAACAAGCAGGGCGAGCGCGGCAACCTTTACGCGCAGCTCAAAGTGGTGATGCCGACCACGTCTGACGAGTCTACCCGTGAACTGTGGGCCAAGCTTTCCGAAAAGGCCGCGTTCAACCCGAGGGCACAATGGAGTAAGTGATCATGAGCAGCACCCTGATCGTTCAATTGGACATGCGTACCCTGTGTCAGGAAGCCGATGTCACGGCGGACTGCGTGATCGAAATCGTCGAGCACGGCATTGTCGAACCTTCCGGGCGAACGCCGGAGGACTGGTTGTTCGACGATCAGGCGCCGCTGCTGACCAGGCGTGCGGCCAAGCTGCACCAGGAGCTGGAACTGGAGTGGGAAGGGGTGGCGCTGGCGCTGGAGCTGTTGCAGGAAGTGCAGCAGTTGCGCAGCGAGAACAGCATGCTGCGCCAGCGGCTGGGCAGGTTTACCCAGATGTAGGCGATCATGCTGGCGCCTGTGGGAGCGGCCTTGCGTCGCGCAAGGCCGTTCCCACAATGGGCCGTATTTCAGGTTGGTTCGGCCCCTGGGTTCAACACCAGTTGCATGAAGGTCAAATCCAGCCAGCGGCCAAACTTCATCCCCACTTGCGGCATTTGCCCGGTCTCCACGAAGCCCAGTCGCTCATGCAGGCGCACCGAGGCCGCATTGCCACTCTCGATGGCCGCCACCATCACATGTTTGCCGCAACCACGCGCACGCTCGACCAGCGCTGCCATCAACACCGGTCCCAGCCCTTTTCCGCGCTGGTCACCCCGGATATACACCGAGTGCTCCACGGTCAGGCGAAAGCCCTCGAACGGCCGCCAGTCGCCAAACGAGGCATAGCCCAGCACGCCTGTCTCATCTACCGCGACCAGGATCGGATAACCCTGCTGCGCCCGCGCTTCGAACCAGGCCTGGCGGTTGGCCAGGCCTACCGGCGTTTCGTTCCAGATCGCCGTGGTGTTGCGCACGGCGTCGTTGTAGATGTCGAGGATGCCGGGCACGTCGGTGGGCAGGGCATCGCGGATTTCGTAACTCATGACAGCGTCTCGCAGGGTCGTTGAATGCAGATTAAATGGTTACCAGCCCGCGCACACCTTCGGCTTGCATGTTTTCACCGCGGCCGCGCTGGACGATTTCGCCGCGGGACATGACCAGGTATTGGTCGGCCAGTTCTTCGGCAAAGTCGTAGAACTGCTCCACCAGCAGAATCGCCATGTCGCCGCGCTGCGCCAGGCGGCGGATTACGGCGCCGATTTCCTTGATCACCGAAGGTTGGATGCCTTCGGTGGGCTCGTCGAGAATCAGCAGGCGCGGGCGGCTGGCCAGGGCGCGGCCGATGGCCAGCTGTTGCTGCTGGCCGCCAGACAAATCGCCGCCACGGCGTTGCTTCATCTGCTCCAGCACCGGGAACAGCTCGTAGATGAAGGCCGGCACTTCGCGGGCTTCACGGGCGGGGAAGCGCGACAGGCCCATCAGCAGGTTTTCCTCGACGGTAAGGCGCGGGAATATCTCGCGGCCCTGGGGCACGTAGGCGATACCAGCGTGGACCCGTTGCTGGGGCTTGAGGCTGGTGATGGGCTTGCCTTCCCATTCGATACGCCCGTCACGGGCGGGTACCAGGCCCATCAGGCAGCGCAGCAGGGTGGTCTTGCCCACGCCGTTGCGGCCCAGCAGGCAGGTAACCTCGCCGACCTTGGCTTCGAAAGACAGGCCACGCAGGATGTGGCTGCCGCCGTAGTACTGGTGCAGGGTGTCGATTTTAAGCATGTCATGTCCTCGATTGATCATCGGCCCAGATACACCTCGACCACCCGCTCATCCGCCTGCACCTGCTCCAGCGACCCTTCTGCCAGCACACTGCCCTGGTGCAGCACCGTGACATGGTCGGCGATGCTGCCGACAAAGCCCATGTCATGCTCCACCACCATCAACGAATGCGTGCCAGCCAGGCCCTTGAACAACTCGGCGGTGAACTCGGTCTCGGCATCGGTCATGCCCGCCACCGGTTCATCCAGCAATAGCAACTTCGGCTCCTGCACCAGCAGCATGCCTATCTCCAGAAACTGCTTCTGTCCGTGCGACAGCAAGCCAGCCTGGCGCTGGGCCAGGGGCAGCAGGCGCAAGGTGCTCAGCACCTCTTCGATGCGCTGGCGTTGCTCGCCGCTCAGCCGCGCTGCCAGGCTGGCCCATACCGACTTGTCGGCCTTCAGCGCCAGCTCCAGGTTTTCGAACACTGTCAGCGCCTCGAATACCGTGGGCTTCTGGAACTTGCGGCCAATGCCGGCCTGGGCGATCTGGTATTCGCTCATGCGGGTCAGGTCGAGGGTGTCGCCAAAGAAAGCGCTGCCGGTGTCAGGGCGAGTCTTGCCGGTGATCACGTCCATCATCGTAGTCTTGCCGGCGCCGTTGGGACCGATGATGCAGCGCAGCTCGCCCACACCGATGTACAGGTTCAGCGCGTTGAGCGCCTTGAAACCATCGAAGCTGACGCTGATGTCTTCAAGGCTCAGCACCGTGCCGTGGCGGGTGTCGAGGCCAGCCTTGCGGCTTTGGCCCAGGCCGATGGCGTCGCGACCGGCGCCGAGGTGGTCGAACACCGGCTCCAACATGAATTCCGGGTGAACCGGGGGCACGCCTCTCATGGCTGGCTCCTTTTCTTCAACAGGCCGACCACGCCCTTGGGCAGGTACAGGGTGACAAGAATGAACAGTGCGCCCAGGAAGAACAGCCAGAACTCCGGGAAGGCCACGGTGAACCAGCTTTTCATGCCATTGACCAGGCCGGCGCCGAGCAACGGGCCGATCAGCGTGCCGCGCCCGCCCAAGGCCACCCACACGGCGGCTTCGATGGAGTTGGTCGGCGACATTTCGCTGGGGTTGATGATGCCCACCTGTGGCACATACAACGCCCCGGCCAGGCCGCACAGCACGGCGCTCAGGACCCACACCAGCAGCTTGAAGCCGCGTGGGTCGTAGCCGCAGAACATCATGCGGTTTTCGGCATCGCGCACCGCCGTGAGCAGGCGGCCGAACTTGCTGCGGGTCAGGCGCCAGCACAGGTACAAGCTGGCCAGCAAAAGGCCGACCGTGAGCAGGAACAGCACCGCGCGAGTGCCTTGCGCGGTAATGTCGAAGCCGAGGATGGTGCGGAAGTTGGTAAACCCGTTGTTGCCGCCAAAACCGGTTTCGTTGCGGAAGAACAGCAGCATGCCGGCGAAGGTCAGGGCTTGGGTCATGATCGAGAAGTACACGCCCTTGATCCGCGAGCGGAAGGCGAACCAGCCGAACACCAGCGCCAGCAGCCCCGGTGCCAGCACCACCAGGCACAGGGCCCAGGCAAAATGCTGGGTGCCGGCCCAGTACCACGGCAGCTCGGTCCACGACAGAAAGGTCATGAACCCCGGCAGGCCGTCGCCGGCCGCCTGGCGCATCAGGTACATGCCCATGGCATAGCCGCCCAGGGCGAAGAACAGGCCATGGCCCAGCGACAGCAGCCCGGCATAGCCCCAGACCAGGTCCAGGGCCAGGGCGACGATGGCGTAACAGAGGATCTTGCCGACCAGGGTCAGGGTGTAGGCCGACACCTGCAGGGCATGGTCCGCCGGCAGCAGCGAGAGCAGCGGCAGGGCGACGAGCAGCAGCACGACGACGGCGCCGATGGCCAGGGTCAGGCGTGGCCCGGCCTTTTGCGTAGCGGTGACAAGCAGTGGCTGGTTCATCAGTCGATTACCCGTCCCTTGAGGGCGAACAGGCCTTGCGGACGCTTCTGGATGAACAGAATGATCAACGCAAGGATGAGGATCTTGCCGAGCACGGCACCGATCTGCGGCTCCAGCAGCTTGTTGGCGATGCCAAGGCCGAAGGCGGCCCACAGGCTGCCGGCCAGTTGCCCCACGCCGCCCAGCACCACCACCAGGAACGAATCGATGATGTAGCTTTGGCCCAGATCGGGGCCGACGTTGCCGACCTGGCTCAGGGCTACGCCGCCGAGCCCGGCGATGCCAGAACCCAGGCCAAAGGCGAGCATGTCGACGCGCCCGGTGGACACCCCGCAGCAAGCCGCCATGTTGCGGTTCTGGGTGACTGCGCGCACGTTCAGGCCCAGCCGCGTGCGGTTGAGCAGCAGCCAGGTGAGCAGGACCACGGCCAGGGCGAAACCGATGATCACCAGGCGGTTGTACGGCAGCACCAGGTTGGGCAGCAGTTGGATACCGCCGGACAGCCAGGCCGGGTTGCTCACCTCGACGTTCTGCGCGCCGAACAGCAGGCGAATGGCCTGGATCAGGATCAGGCTGATGCCCCAGGTAGCCAGCAGGGTTTCCAGTGGGCGGCCGTACAGGTGGCGGATGACCGCGCGCTCCAGCGCCATGCCCACACCGGCACTGACCGCGAAGGCCACCGGCAGGGCGATCAGCGGGTAGAACTCAATGGCGCCTGGGGCGTAGCGCTGCAGCAGCACCTGGACCATGTAGGTGCTGTACGCGCCGAGCATCAGCATCTCGCCGTGGGCCATGTTGATCACCCCGAGCAGGCCAAAGGTGATCGCCAGGCCGAGCGCCGCCAGCAGCAGGATCGAACCCAACGAAAGGCCACTGAATGCCTGGCCGAGCAGTTCGCCGACCAGCAGCTTGCGCTTGACCTGGGCCAGGCTGGTTTCGGCGGCGGTGCGTACGCCGGCATCGGCTTCCGCATCCGGTTGCAGCAACGCTTCGAGGCGGGTGCGGGCCAGCGGGTCGCCGGTTTCACCCAGCAGGCGCACGGCGGCCAGGCGAACGGCGGGTTCGCTGGCGCCCAGTTGCAGGTTGGCCAGGGCCAGGCCCAGGGCGGCGTGGACGGCGGCGTCCGGCTCGGCGGCGAAGCGCCGGTCGAGGAAGGCCATCTGCGCCGGTTGTGCGCTTTTTTGCAGGTGTTGGGCGGCGGCCAGGCGGGTGTCGCTGTTGTCGCTGAGCAACTGGTGGCTGGCCAGGGCGTTGTCGATCAGGCCGCGCAGGCGGTTGTTCAGGCGTAACTTGCGGGTGTCATCGGCGGCGATGCGGCCTTGGCGCAGTTCATTCAGCAGTGGCAGGCGCGCGGCATCTGGTTGCGCCGCCCAGCCTTCGAGCAGACGGGCTTGCTCGGCGGGCTTGGCGGTAAGGAAGAATTCGCCCTCGCTGGCCTGGGTTGCCAGCGGCAGTAGCAGGAGCAGGGTGAGCAGGAGTCTGAGCATGCGGGTAATCCTGGAGATCGGCGGTGGATACATCGCGAGCCAGCTCGCTCCTACAGGGGAAGCACTTCATTTGTAGGAGCGAGCTGGCTCGCGATGGGGCCGCATGGCGGCCCCAGTGCTCAGTTACCTTTCACTGCATAGTCCGGGCGCTTGTCGTTGCCCGGAATGAACGGGCTCCATGGCTGCGCCCGCAGCGGCTGCTCGGTTTCCCACACCACGCTGAACTGCCCGTCATCCTGGATCTCGCCGATCATCACCGGCTTGTGCAGGTGGTGGTTGGTCTTGTCCATGGTCAGGGTGAAGCCCGAGGGCGCCTTGAAGCTCTGCCCGGCCAGCGCCTCACGCACCTTGTCGACGTCGGTGGACTTGGCTTTTTCCACTGCTTGCGCCCACATGTGGATGCCCACATAGGTGGCTTCCATCGGGTCGTTGGTTACGGCCTTGTCGGCACCCGGCAGGCCCTTGGCTTTGGCATAGGCCTTCCAGTCGGCGACGAACTTCTGGTTCACCGGGTTATCCACCGATTCGAAGTAGTTCCACGCCGCCAGGTGGCCCACCAGTGGCTTGGTGTCGATGCCGCGCAGCTCCTCTTCGCCCACCGAGAAGGCCACCACTGGCACGTCGGTAGCCTTCAGGCCCTGGTTGGCCAGCTCCTTGTAGAACGGCACGTTGGAGTCGCCGTTGACCGTGGAAATGACCGCCGTCTTGCCACCGGCGGAGAACTTCTTGATGTTGGCGACGATGGTCTGGTAATCGGCATGGCCGAACGGCGTGTACACCTCTTCGATATCCTTGTCGGCCACACCCTTGCTATGCAGGAAGGCGCGCAGAATCTTGTTGGTGGTGCGCGGGTAGACGTAGTCGGTGCCCAGCAGGAAGAAGCGTTTGGCGCTACCGCCGTCCTCGCTCATCAAATATTCCACGGCCGGAATCGCCTGCTGGTTGGGCGCGGCGCCGGTGTAGAACACGTTCGGCGACATCTCTTCACCTTCGTACTGCACCGGGTAGAACAGCAGGCCGTTGAGCTCTTCGAACACCGGCAGCACTGACTTGCGCGACACCGAGGTCCAGCAGCCGAACACCACGGCGACCTTGTCCTGGGTCAGCAACTGACGGCTCTTTTCAGCGAACAGCGGCCAGTTGGAGGCTGGGTCGACCACTACCGGCTCGAGCATCTTGCCGTTCACACCGCCCTTGGCGTTGATTTCGTCGATGGTCATCAGCGCCATGTCCTTGAGCGAGGTCTCGGAAATGGCCATGGTCCCGGAAAGCGAATGCAGGATGCCGACCTTGATGGTCTCGGCGGCCTGGATGCTCCAGCTCAGGCCCATCGCCGCAATCGATGCGCTGAGGGTAAAAGCCTTGATCAGACTGCGACGCTTCATGTGCTCTCTCCGCTGAGTTCTTTTAGGGTGTTGGGCAGCGGGGAGGGGCGTTGCAAGGGGTGTGCCTAGTGGCGAAACTGGCGTAATAGAAGGGTTGTGCGAGGTGATGGGGCGTTGGCGAGGTCCAGCTTGGTGCCTGGAATATTTGTGTGCACAGGATTGGGGCCGCATAGCGGCCCCCGAGGCCATCAGCCGTTACGCACAGCCGTGCGTGGATGGCGTCTGCTGCGCACGAACTGATACGTCACCGCCAGAATCATGAACCAGATCGGCGTCACTACCAGCGCCGAGCGGGTGTCGGCCTCCAGGCTCAGCAGCACTAGGATGCCGGCGAAGAACACCAGGCACACGTAGCACATGAAGCGCCCGCCGGGCATCTTGTACTTCGACGCCTGGTGCAGCGCTGCGCGGTTTTTGCGGTACTTCAGGTACGACAGCAGGATCAGCGTCCAGACGAACATGAACAGCACCGCCGACACCGTGGTCACCAGGGTGAACGCCTCGACCACGTCCGGTACCAGGTAGATCAGTACCGCGCCCAGCAGCAGGCAGGTGCAGGAGAAGTACAGGCCGTTGGCCGGTACCGAGCGGCTCGACAGCTTCTCGAAGGCCTTGGGCGCATCACCCTCCTGGCTCAGGCCGTAGAGCATGCGGCTGGTGGAGAACACGCCGCTGTTGGCCGACGAGGCCGCCGAGGTCAGTACCACGAAGTTGATGATGCTCGCCGCTGCCGGCAGGCCCGCCAGCACGAACAGTTCGACGAACGGGCTCTTGCCTGGCACCACGTCGCGCCATGGGGTCACGGCCATGATCGCGATCAGCGCCAGCACATAGAACACGATGATGCGGATCGGGATCGAGTTGATCGCCCGCGGCAGGGTGCGCTCCGGGTTCTTCGCTTCGGCGGCGGTGGTACCCACCAGCTCGATGCCGACGAAGGCGAACACCGCGATCTGGAAACCGGCGAAGAAGCCCATCAGGCCATGGGGGAACATGCCGCTGTCATTCCACAGGTTGGCCAGCTGTGCGGTGCGCCCGCTGGGCGAGGTGAAGCCGGTGATCACCATGTACAGGCCAGTCGCGACCAGGCCAAGGATGGCGACGATCTTGACCAGGGCGAACCAGAATTCCAGCTCGCCGAACATTTTCACCGTCACCAAGTTCAGCGACAGCAGCAGCCCGACGCAGGTCAGCGCCGGTATCCACTGTGGCAAGTCGGGGAACCAGAACTGCGTGTAGGCGGCGATGGCGACCACGTCGGCGATGCCGGTGACCACCCAGCAGAACCAGTAGGTCCAGCCGGTGAAATAGCCGGCCCAGGGGCCGAGCAGGTCGGCGGAGAAGTCGATGAACGACTTGTAGTTCAGGTTCGACAGCAGCAGTTCGCCCATGGCGCGCATGACGAAGAACAGCATGAAGCCGATGATCATGTAGACGAAGATGATCGACGGCCCGGCCAGGCTGATGGTTTTGCCCGAGCCCATGAACAGGCCGGTACCGATCGCGCCGCCGATGGCGATCAGCTGGATGTGGCGGTTGGTCAGGTTGCGCTGCAGATGCTGTTCATCTGGCGTTGAGGGTGAGGTTTGCGTCATAGGCTGCATTCCCTTGTAAGGTCGGTCTTCTTGTCTGAGGTAGCCGGCTAGGCTAACACGCGCGTTCCAGTTCAGGGCGCGACAGATCGACTCTACTTTTGGGTGGCAGCTGTGGGCTGCTGTGCAGCCCTTTCGCGACACAAGGCCGCTCCTACAATGATCGCGCATTCCTGTAGGAGCGGCCTTGTGTCGCGAAAGGGGCGCAAAGCGCCCCCGGCAATCTCAAGCCTGAACCAGCATCCGACGGCGCCTTACCACCAGGCTATCGACAACCCACATCACCACCATCGATACCCCCACCAGCGGGAACATCACCCCCAGCACCAGCATTACCCCCACCGCCGTCTTCCAGCGCGGCAGGTCATGACGCAGCGGCGGCACGCCCAGCCCACCGGCTGGCCGGCGCTTCCACCACATCACCAGGCCGCTCACCGAGCCCAGCAGAATCATCAGGCACACCAGCAGTATGACGACCTGGTTGAACGCCCCGAACATCTTGCCTTCATGCAGCATCACGCCCATCTCGGTGGCGCGGGCGACCGGGCTGTAGTCCTGCCAGCGCACATCGGCCAGAACCTTGCCGGTGTATTGATCGACATGCAAGGTAGCGTCGTTGCGCGGGTCGTCGGCGAACACGGCAATGGTGAACACCCCGTCGGCAGTGGTGGGCAGGGTGATGCTGTAGCCCGGCTCGACCTGGCGCGAAGTGGCGATGTCCTCGACCTGCTGCACGCTCACCTGAGGCGCTGCGGGCATGTCTGACATCATGGAGTGGCCGGCGTGTTCGGCGTGTGCGCCAGACTGCGGCATTGGCGTGTTTTCCATCGCCCAGGGCACGGTTTGGCGGTGTGCGTTGTTCAGCTCACCCGCCTGTTGGTCCGACTTGGGCACGTCGTTCCACATGGCGGCCGGGAAGCGGTTCCACAAATCGGCATACTGCTTGCCCCACAGGCCGGTCCAGGTCATGCCGCTGACCAGCATCAGCAACAACAGGGCCGAACCCCAGAAGCCAGTTACCGCATGCAGGTCGCGCCAGAACAAGCGGCCGCGCGCACTGAACCGGGGCCACAGCACGCCAGCGCCATTGCGTCCGCGTGGCCACCACAGGTACAGGCCCGACACCACCAGCACGATGCCCCAGCCGGCGGCCAGTTCCACCAGGCGGTCGCCGAGCGTGCCGACCATCAGTTCACCATGCAGCGCACGGGCGATGGCCTGCAGGTTCTGCTTGCCGTCCTGCTCACCGAGGACCTTGCCGTTGTAGGGGTCGACGAAAACGTTCAGTTCGCGCCCGCCGTCATGCACCACGAACTGTGCACTGCGCTCGGCGCTCAGTGGCGGCAGGTACTGGCCGACATGGCCCTTGGGGTAAGCCTGGCGTACTTCGGCCAGCATCATGTCCGCGCCCTGCCGGTGGTGGCCGGCTTCGACCACCATCAAGTCGCGGTACAGCAGCGGGTCGAGCTGCGGCTTGAACAGGTAGATGATCCCGGTGATCGCCAACAGGATCATGAACGGGGCCACGAACAGCCCCGCATAGAAGTGCCAACGCCAGGCCAGGTTATAGAAATTGCTGCGTGTTCCTCTCATGGGAACCTCCTGTTTGACCAGCTGATGGGCGCAACCGAAGCTGCGCCCGTTGTTGTTGTCAGAAGCTGAAATCGACCTTGGTCCAGAAGGTCCTGCCTGGCTCGTTGACCGGCTGAGGATCGGTAGCCGGGTAGCCGAACCCGGCGTTCCCGGCCAGGTTCAAGTGCTCGGCGTAGGTTTTGTCGAACAGGTTGTCGACCCCTGCGCTGAGCTTGAGGTTGTTGTTCACCTTGTAGGCGCCGTTGAGCGAGAACACGCCGAAGCCGGCGCTCTTGTCGTAGTCCTTGCCGACCACGTTGCCTTGGTTCTCGGCAATGCGGTTTTGCGCCGCCACCAGCCGCCACAGTGCGCCGACGCTCCACACATCGCGGCTGTAGGTCAGGCCCAGACGGCTTTCCAGTGGTGGCATTTGGGGTAGCGCTTTGCCATCACTGCTGTTCTTGCCCCAAGCGTAGGCCAGCGTGGCGTCGGCCTTCCAGTTTTCGGTCAGCAGGTAGGCCGCGCCCAGTTCGCCGCCCATGATGCGGGCGTCGATGTTCTGTGCCCGGGAAGTGCTCATGCCCATCATGCCGGTGCGGTAGTCGAACAGGATGTAGTCGCGGATCTGCCCGACATAGCCCGACGCCCAGGCCTCCAGGCGCTCGGTGCGGTACTGGATGCCGAAGTCGAGTTGGGTGGTCTTCTCTGGCTTGATGCCGTCGAAGGCGTTGGCCGCCCCAGGCGGTGCCAGCTTGGGCGAGAACAGCTCCCAGTAGTCAGGGAAGCGCTGGGCATGGCCGAGGCCAATGTAAGTGGTGGCCGGGAGGGCTGCCAGGTCGTGCTCGTAGCGGATAAAACCGCTGGGCAGGGTGTCGGCGCGGGTATCGCCTTCGGTGGCGCTGCCTTTACGGAAGTCACGGGCTGAGGCGCGGTCCAGGCGGGCGCCGGTAATCAGCCGGTCTTCACCGCCGACATACCAGGTCAGTTCGCTGAAAGCGCCGTAGTTGTGGAAGTCGGCGTCCTTGGTCCAGGCCTGGCCCTTGTGTGCGTCCACACCCATGCCGCCACGCTGGCGATGTTCGTTGGTTTGCGCGTCGATGCCGCTGATCAGCTGCACATCGGCCCAGCGCCAGGTGGCTTTGATGCGTGCGCCCAGGGTGCGGCGGTCGACGTTGCTGACCATCGGCATGCCCATCATGCCGCTGCCCGACGGTGTGCGCAGGCTGTAGTTGTCCATCACATGGTCGGCGTAGTTGTAGTAGACCTGCGCCTCGACCTTGTCGAGCACCTCGCCGAGGTTGGACTTTTCAAAGCGCAGGCCCAGGCTTTCGCGCTTGAACTGCGAGCCGTCCATGCCACGCCCGGCGTAGCGGGCCTCGCCATCGCCCTTGCCGGCGGTCAGCTCCAGCAGGGTGTCCTGGTCTGGCGTCCAGCCGAGGGCGACATCGCCGTTCCACTTTTCCCAGCGCGATGGCACGGTGTCGTCGTTGCCGTCGTGGTAGTCATCCGAGCGTGACTGGTTGCCGACGAAGCGGGCGTAGGCCTGGCTGTTGCCGGCGGCGGCATCCAGCACTTTGTCGAAGCGGCCGTTGGAGCCGGCCAGCAGGCTGGCGTTCACGCGGCTGCCGAGGGCGCCGAACTTCTCGGGCTCGCGCTCGAAGAGGATGGTGCCTGCCGAACCACCGGGGCCCCAGATCACGCTTTGCGGGCCTTTGATCACAGTCAGGCGGTCGTAGGTTTCCGGCGAAATGTAAGAGGTGGGCGCGTCCATGCGGTTAGGGCAAGCGCCCAGCATCAGGCCGCCGTTGGTGAGGATGTTCAGGCGTGAGCCGAACATGCCCCGCAACACCGGGTCGCCGTTGGTGCCGCCGGCACGGATCGCCGAGAAGCCTGGGATGGTCTTCAGGTAGTCGGCGCCGTCGCTGGCCGGCACCGGTTGGCGCGGGTCTTTCGGGTTGGTGACCACGGTCAGTGGCGAACTGGGCGCCACGGCAGTGATGACCGTCGGGCTCAGCTCGGGTGCGTCGTGCGCATGGCCTTCATGGCCAGGGTCGGCGGCCAGGGCCACGGGCGCGAGCAGCGAGCCGCACACGGCGGCGAGAGTCCCACGCAGGGACAAGGCAAAAACAGGGGTGCAGCCGGACATAATGATTCCAGTTGATCAGTCATGAGTTAGCGCGAAGCCTCCTGGCTCCGTGCGCAAAATGTGGGTTCAGACGCTGATCGAGGAAGGCGGGGCGCGGCTGCGCGCACCGGGGAATACAGCCTGCCGGGCATGGCCCTGGTGCGTTGGCGCAAGCAGATGGCTGGTGGGGATTACGCTGCCGGCACTGAGCGGGCTGAGGGCCTGGGGCAGGGCCGGGCAATTGAACAACAGGCTGCAGTAACCGCACTTTTCCCACATCACGTGCAGTTGGCCATCGCCGCCATGGCCGTGATGGCTGTCGCCGCCATGCTGATGGGCAGCCGCCATCGGCATGTCCATTGGCATGCTCATGCCGGCGTGGTGGTCCATCGGCATCGACTGGGAAATCAGCGGGCCGATGAAGATCATCCACATGGCGAACAGGCTCAGCCATCCGCCACCGGCGCGCCTGCGGTCAGGGCGGGTGGTACGGCTGATGCTGTTGCGCGGCAGGCTCATGGCGAGTGCCTGTCAGCAGGTGTCAGTGCGCGTGTTCGTGGGCTTGCGGTTGATCCGCTGGCGCCTGCTTCTGCACAGCCACTTCGACGGTGATGTCGCCGGCCTTTTCGAAATGCAGGGTCAACGGGAAGCGTTTGCCATCCGTGAGCAGGCTGCGGTCCTTGGGCTGCATCAGCATCACATGGTAGGCGCTGGGGGCGAAGGTCAGGTCCTTGCCGGCAGGCACCACCACGCTGGGCACCTGTTGCATCTTCATGGCGCCGCTGGCGCTCATGGCATGTTCGTGCAGTTGCGCGTCATCGCTGATGGGGCTGTCGACACTGAGCAGGCGGTCGTCGGCCTGGCCATTGTTGTGCACCACGAAATACGCGGCGACGTTGGGCGCGTTGGGTGGCAGCTGCAGCGACCAGGGGTGGGCAATGTGCAGGTCACCCACGCTGTATTCGTGGGCATTGGCAAAGGCGCCAGGCAGCAGCAGGGCGGCCATGACGAGGGCGTGCTTGAGCATAATGAATCTCCGTTTCTGTTCAGGTTCAGGCAGACAGCGTGATGAACTCAGGCCAGCGGAGAGGCACGGGGGTTTAGCGCAGGCCAGAGTTGGCGCGGCGTGGGTTGGTACTTGGCAGGCGGCGGCAACAGGCCGGCGAGCAGTGTCGGCGGGTTGTGCAACTGTGGCGGGTAGCCGGGCAGGGCCAGCAGCGGCGCGGCGCCAGAGCAGCACCAGCAATTCATCATGCTGGCGCTGTCGTCGTTTTGCGGGCCGAGGTCGATCTTGGCCAGGGCCTGGACATCGACGTTGGCCTTGTTGGCCATGCTGGAACAGAAAGCCCCCCACAGCAGCTGTTCGGCCGGGCCCTTGGGCGCAGCAGAGGACAGCGGCATGGCCAGCAGGTTGAACAGCACTGCAAGGCAGGCTATCCAGGCAATGTGCCGACGTGGGGGCATGGAGAGATCCGGTCAGGAATCGTGGTGGGTATTGTAAGGCGGAGTATAGGTAAAAATGACGGGGTGCGGTGAAGTGACGCAGGTGGTCGGGTAACGGGGCTGCTGCGCAGCCCATCGCGACACAAGGCCGCTCCCACAAGGACCGCGTACCGTTGGGCAGCGGTCCCTGTAGGAGCGGCCTTGTGTCGCGATGGGGCGCAAAGCGCCCCCGACAATCTCAAGCCTTGTTACGGCCCATCAACCCGCGCACGGTCTCTTGCAGGTCCGCCGGCAACACCACCACCTTGGCATTGTTGCTGCCCGCCAGGTTCTCCATGGCCCCGATATAGCGCTCGCCCAGCAGGTACATGGCCGGCACGGTCTCGTTGCCCACCGCTTCCTTGACCAGCGAAATCGCCCGCGCCGAGGCCTCGGCCAGGCTGATCTGCGCCTCGGCATCCAGCCTGGCTGCCTGCAGGCGTGCTTCGGCTTCAAGGATCGCTGCCTGCTTGGCACCTTCGGCGCGGGTTACATCGGCCTTGCGCTCACGCTCGGCGGCGGCCTGGCGTTCCATGGCCAGTTGCATGTTTTCCGAAGGCTTGATGTCCTGGATTTCCACCGAACGCACGGTAACGCCCCAGTCTTCGGTCTGCTCGGACATTGCCTCGCGCAGGCGGGCCTTGATCTGCTCGCGGCTGGACAACGCTTCGTCCAGGTCCATGGCGCCGACGATGGCGCGCAGCGAGGTCATCGTCAGGCTGGTGACAGCGAACGAGAAATTCTGCACGCCATACGAGGCTTTCTGCGGGTCGACCACCTTGGCGAAGCACAGGGCGTTGGCGACGATTACGGCGTTGTCCCTGGTGATGATTTCCTGCTGTTGCACATCGAGGATGATGTCCTTGGTCGGCAGGCGGTAGGCGACCACGTCCATGTACGGGATGAGAATGTTCAGGCCCGGTTTGAGCGTGCTGTGATAGCGGCCCAGGCGCTCGACGATCCATTCCTCGCCTTGGGGCACGATGCGCACCCCTTTGAACACGGTGATCAGGACGAACAGGGCGATGGCGCCGACGACGATGAGGCTGGTCATGGTGCTTTAATTCCTTTTTGTGCGGATTCAGGCCCGGACGACGCGGGCGGTGTTCCCCTCGATGGCGGTCAGGCGCACCCGTTCGCCGGCCGGGATTTCGCTGTCAGCGATGCATGTCCATTCTTCGTTGCCGAGAATCGGCTTCTGGAAACGCACGCGGCCTTTGTGGAACTCCGACACCCCAGCGGTCAGCAGGCCCACTTCGCCGATCACGCTGTCGGCGGTCCAGCGCACATCTGGCTGCTTGCGTCGGAACAGCTTGAACCAGAGCGCCGTGGTGACTGATGACAGCAGTACCCACAGCAGCACCTGCATGTCCAGTTGCAGGCTGGGAGCAGCGAGCGAGATCAGCGAGACCAACACGGCACCGATGCCGAACCAGAGGATGAAGAACGTCGGCAGGACCAGTTCGAGCAGGATCAGCGCGATGCCGAAGACCAGCCAGATCCACCATTGCATTTCCATATGGGTGAAACCTTGCGGGGGAGGGGTGTTGAGTTTAAGGGAGGACAGTGATGCAGCGCCATTTGACAAGTTGCCAGAAAGATCCGAAATGGTTGTAGGACCGCCGCCGTACGTAGTTTGAGATTACAGGTCGAGCGCTGCAGCCAGGTCTGAGGGTGATTCGAATGCTCGGTCCACATCCGGCAAAGCTGGCCGCTTCAGGACCAACACCGGTACGCCCAACTCCCGTGCTACCTCCAGCTTTGGTTCGGTCGCCACGCTGCCGCTGTTCTTGCTGATCAGCACATCGATGCTGCGACGCTGGAACAATGCCCGTTCATCCTCGATATGGAACGGCCCGCGTGCACCGATCACTTCGCAGCGCTCATTGCCTGGGCAGGCTTCCAGCGCCCGCAACGTCCAGAACTGCTCCGGCGGAATCTCGTCCAGGTGTTGCAACGGCTCGCGGCCTAGCGTGAACAGAGGCCTGCGGAACGGCTTGAGTGCCTCTCTCAGCCCCGCCCAGTCCTCGACCTCACGCCAGTCGTCCCCCGCTTGCGCTTGCCAGGCCGGGCGGCGCAAGGCCCAGCACGTGACGCCGGCGCTACGCGCAGCGCTGGCAGCATTGCGGCTGATCTGTGCAGCGTAGGGGTGGGTGGCATCGACCAGCAGGGTGATACACGCCTCGCGCAGGTAGTTGGCCAAGCCCTCGGCGCCGCCAAAGCCGCCGACCCGTACCTGGCATTGCAGGTCCTGCGGTACGCGGCCGATACCGGCCAGGCTGTAGACATGCTGCGGGCCGAGGCGACGAGCGATGGCCAGGGCTTCAGTGACACCGCCCAGCAGCAGGATGCGCGCGGTCATTGCACACCTGCCCGGCCAACGATACCGCCTTGGCGGTCGATGGCGAACACTTCCACTTGCACCTGCGCCGGCACCACGCTGCGGGCGAACGCCAGGGCGTGGGCGCATACCGCGTCCCCGAGGGCAATGCCGGCCGCATGCGCCAGCGCGAGCGCTTGCTGGCTAGTGTTGGCGCCGATGATGGCGGCCTGCAGCGCTGCGTCAGCACCAATGTCTGCGGCCCAGCCCGCCAGTTGCGGCAGATCGATGCTGGAATGGCGGCTGTGCAGGTCCATGTGCCCGGCGGCCAGTTTGCTGATCTTGCCAAAACCACCACACAGGGTCAGGCGCGGCACCGGCACTTTGCGCAGGTGCTTGAGCACCGCGCCGACAAAGTCGCCCATTTCGATCAGGGCGATTTCCGGCAGGCCGTAGACCCGGCGCATGGTGTCTTCGCTGGCGTTGCCAGTGCAGGCGGCGATATGCGTGTAGCCGTTGGTGTGGGCCACGTCGATACCTTGGTGGATCGAGGCGATATAGGCCGCACAGGAGAACGGCCGCACGATGCCGCTGGTGCCGAGGATCGACAGCCCGCCGAGGATGCCCAGGCGCGGGTTCATGGTCTTGAGTGCCAGCTGTTCGCCGCCCTGCACGTTGACCGTGACCTCGAAGCCGCCGAAGTAGCCGCATTCGTCGGCCAGGCGTTGCAGGTGCTCGCTGATCATGCGGCGCGGCACCGGGTTGATGGCCGGCTCACCCACCGCAAGCACCAGCCCCGGCCGGGTCACGGTGCCGACACCGCTGCCGGCGACAAAGCGGATGCTTGGCTCGTCCAGCAAGCGCACCTGGCTGTAGAGCAGGGCGCCGTGGGTCACGTCCGGGTCGTCGCCAGCGTCCTTGAGTGTGCCGGCTTCGGCGCTTTCGCCGGCTAATCGGCAGAACTCCAGGCGCATCTGCACCACCTTGCCCTTGGGCAAGGTAATGCTGACGGCATCGCTGGTTTCGCCGCTCAGCAGCAAGCGAGCGGCCGCCAGGCTGGTGGCGGTGGCGCAGCTGCCGGTGGTCAGGCCGCTGCGCAGGGGCGCGGGCTGTTCGCGGGTCTCTTCACGCATCGGCGGGCTTCACCACATCCAGCAGGGTGATCGGCAGCGCCTGGCGCCAGGTGTCGAACGCACCCAAGGGCTGGGCGTGGGCGACATGGATGCGGGTCAGCTCACCACCGTGCTGCTCGCGAAAAGACGCCAGGGCCAGTTCGCTTTGCAGGGTTACCGCGTTGGCTACCAGCCGGCCACCGGGGCGCAGGCTGGCCCAGCACAGGTCGAGCACACCCTCGCGGGTGACGCCGCCGCCGATGAAGATCGCATCCGGGCGTTCCAGGCCTTGCAGTGCCGCTGGGGCCTTGCCGCGCACCAGCTGCAGGCCGGGTACACCCAATGCATCGCGGTTATGTTCGATGAAGCCTTGGCGGCCTTCGTCGGCCTCGATGGCCAGCGCGCGGCAGGCCGGGTGGGCGCGCATCCATTCGATGCCGATCGAGCCGCAGCCCGCGCCCACGTCCCACAGCAGTTCACCCGGCTGCGGCGCCAGGCGCGCCAGGGTGATGGCGCGGACATCGCGTTTGGTCAGTTGGCCGTCATGCCGGAAGGCGCTGTCCGGCAGCCCGGCCAGCCGGTGCAGACGCGGCGCTTCGGGCGTGGCCAGGCATTCGATGGCCACCAGGTTGAGCGCTGCGATATCGGCGTGTGGCCAGTCTTGGGCGGTGCCGGCCAACACACGTTCGTGCGGGCCTCCCAGGTGTTCGAACACACGCAGGCGGCTTGGCCCGTAGCCACGCTCGCGCAGCAGCGTGGCAATGGCCGCCGGGCTGTCGCCGTCGTTGCTCAGCACCAGCAAACGTACGCCGCTGTGCAGGTGAGCATTGAGCGCCGCCAGGGGGCGGGCTACCAGAGACACCACCTGCACATCCTGCAGCGGCCAGCCCAGGCGGGCGGCGGCCAGTGCGCAAGAGGTGGGCATCGACAGTACGCGCATTTCATCGGCGGGTACCTGGCGTGCAAGGCTGGCACCGACGCCGTAGAACATCGGGTCGCCGCTGGCCAGTACGCACACGGGCTCGCCACGCAGGGCCAGCACCGGGGCCAGCGAAAACGGGCTTGGCCAGCCCAGCCGCTCGCCGGGCACGCAGCGCGGTAGCAGGGCCAGCTGGCGTGGGCTGCCGAAGATCCGCGCAGCGCCCAACAGCGCACGCCGGGCCTGTTTGCCCAGGCCACTGAAGCCGTCTTCGCCGATGCCTACTACTGTCAGCCAGGGTGCCATGTGTACCTCTTCAATATGTTGGAGCTGCATGGCAGCCCCAACATTTCAGCTAAAACTCGAATGATGCTCGACCACCGGCTTTTCATGCCGCCGGACAAAGCAGGCATAATACCGCGCCTTCTACACTCAAGCGCATTTTCACAGATTGCCGGATACCCCTTTGACGCAGGCCCATGCCCCCAATGTTTCGCCTCGCCCCTCGGCCTGCCCGGGGTTGTGGCGCATCGTCAGTGCCCGTGATGGCGGCATCTGCCGCATCAAGCTGCCTGGCGGCCTGCTGCTGGCCGAGCAGGCCGAAGCGGTGGCGGCGGCAGCTGAGCGTTTTGCCGGTGGTGTGATCGAGGCCACCAACCGTGGCAACCTGCAGATCCGCGGCATTGGCAGCGAGCATCGTGCTTTGGTCGAGACCCTGCTCGCAGCCGGCCTGGGCCCGCGCGAGGCGGCCGGTGACGATGTGCGCAACCTGATGCTCAGCCCGCTGGCCGGGCATGACCCGGCAATGCTGCTGGACGCGCGGCCGCTGGCCGGGCAGATCCTCGACCTGCTGGAAGGCACCCCGCGCTTTCACCAGTTGTCGGCCAAGTTCGCCGTGCAACTGGATGCTGGCGAACGCCTGGCCATGCTTGAGCACCCCCATGACTTGTGGCTATCACCCCTACGCCTGCTGCAGCAGACCTGGCTGGCGTTTGGTTTGGCGGGCTGCCCGGCGGACGGCAAAGTGCTCGGCGCGGTGCCGCTGGCGCAGGGCCTGGCGCTGGTGCGCGCAGTGCTGGAACGCTTCCTCGACCTGGCAACCCCGACGCAGTCGCGCATGCGCCAGTTGCTTGAAGTGCACTCGGCAACTGATTTCGTCGACGGGCTGGGCCTGGATATCCGCCGTGATGCCGCCGTGCTCGGATGGCGCCGTGAAGAGCACCGCGCCTCGTGGTTGGGCACGCTGCCCCAGACGCACGGTGTTGCCCTTGGCGTGGCCCCGCCGCAAGGCCGCCTGACCCCCGCCATGCTGCGTGGTGCCGCGCGCATTGCCCGCGAACTGGGCGATGGCAGCCTGCGTCTGAGCCCCTGGCAAAGCCTGGTGCTGACCAACCTGCAAGCACAACACATCGACCAAGCCCAAGCCGAACTGTCTGCGCTGGGTTTGCTGTGCCATGACCACGAACCCCTGGCGCGCATCAGCGCCTGCACCGGTGCCAGCGGCTGCGCCAAGGCCCTTGGCGAGACCAAGGCCGACGCCGTTGCCTTGGCCGCGCTGCTGGGCCCTGGCGTGCCCGCCAGCGTGCACCTGTCCGGTTGCCCTCGTTCCTGCGCCGTGGCCCATGTTGCCCCGGCCACGCTGCTGGCCCGTTCGCCGGGCCGTTACGACCTGTACCTGCGTGATGCGCGCCAGCCGGGCTTCGGTGCCCTGCGCGCCACCGACCTTACCTTGAATGAAGCAGGCGCCATGCTCGACCTGCCGACGGAGCACCTTGATGATTGACTACATCCGCGATGGTCAGGAGATCTATCGCAATTCCTTTCGGATCATCCGAGAGGAAGCCAAGCTTGAGCGGATCCCCGCCGACCTGGAAAAGCTCGCCGTGCGCGTGATCCACGCCTGCGGCATGGTCGACGCCATCGATGGCCTGCAGTTTTCCGAAGGTGCCGGACGGGCCGGGCGAGAGGCGCTGCTCAACGGCGCGCCGATCCTGTGCGATGCGCACATGGTGGCCGAAGGCATTACCCGGGCCCGGCTGCCAGCAGACAACAAAGTCATTTGCACCCTGCGCGACCCCAGCGTGCCGGGCTTGGCCAAAGACGCCGGCAACACCCGTTCCGCCGTGGCCCTGGAGCTGTGGCGGCCGTACCTGGAAGGCAGCGTGGTGGTGATCGGCAACGCCCCCACCGCCCTGTTCTACCTATTGGAAATGCTCGATGCTGGCGCACCCAAGCCTGCGCTGATCCTCGGCTTTCCGGTCGGTTTCGTCGGTGCTGCCGAGTCCAAGGCCATGCTCGCCGCTGACAGCCGCGGCGTGCCGTTCGTGATCATGCAAGGCCGCCTGGGCGGTAGCGCGATGGCTGCCGCCGCGGTCAACGCCCTGGCCACGGAGGTGGAATGATGCTGCCGCGTGGACGACTGCTGGGCCTGGGCGTGGGCCCTGGCGACCCGGAACTGATTACCCTCAAGGCCTTGCGCCTGCTGCGCGAGGCGCCGGTGGTCGGTTACTTCGTGGCCAAGGGCAAGCGTGGTAACGCTTTTGGGATCATCGAAGCACACCTGCAGCCCGAGCAGACCCTGCTGCCGCTGGTCTACCCGGTAACCACCGAAGCCCTGCCGGCGCCGCTGTCCTATGAGCAGGTGATCAGCGACTTCTACGACGAAGCCAGCGTGCAAGTGGCCGAGCACCTGGATGCCGGCCGCGACGTGGCGGTGATCTGCGAAGGTGACCCGTTCTTCTACGGCTCCTACATGTACCTGCATGACCGCCTGGCGCAGCGCTATGAGGCCGAAGTGATCCCCGGTGTCTGCTCGATGCTTGGTGGTGCTTCGGTACTGGGCGCGCCGCTGGTGTACCGCAACCAGAGCCTGTCGGTATTGTCTGGTGTGTTGCCCGCCGAAGAGCTCAAGCGCCGCCTGGCCGATGCCGATGCAGCGGTGATCATGAAGCTTGGGCGCAATTTCCCCAAGGTGCGCGAAGTGCTGGCCGAACTGGGCCTGGACGGGCGTGCGCTGTATGTGGAGCGGGCGACCATGGCCAACCAGAAGATCGTGCCGCTGGACCAGGTCGACCCGCAGTCGTCGCCGTACTTCTCGCTGATCATCGTGCCGGGGGAAAAATGGCAGGGTTGAACATGCACAAGGCACCGGCAATCGTCATCCTTGGCCCGGGTAGCCTGGCCACCGCGCAGCGAATCCAGCAGTGCTACCCACAGGCCACAATCCATGGCCTGCAGGGGCGTGTCGAGGGGGCAGACCAGTCGTACACCGCGTTCGGCGATACCCTGCGCGGGCTGTACCAGCAGGACATGCCGATCATTGCCCTGTGTGCTGCCGGTATCGTCATTCGCAGCCTGGCCAGCGTGCTTAGCGAGAAGGGCAGCGAGCCGCCGGTACTGGCCGTGGCCGAGGATGGCAGCGCGGTAGTGCCGTTGCTCGGTGGCCTCGGTGGGGTCAACCTGATGGCGCGCGAAATCGCAGAAGCGCTGGGCGTTGCCGCCGCCATTACCACCAGTGGTGAGCTGCGCTTCGGCACTTGCCTGTTGAACCCGCCGCAAGGTTACGCACTGGCGGACATCGAGCAAGGCAAGCGTTTCGTTTCCGATTTGCTGGCAGGTGAGTCGGTGCGCATCGAGGGTGACGCCCCGTGGTTGCAGCAGGTGCAGTTGCCCGCCAGCGAAGCGGCGCAGCGCACCATCCATGTGGGGCATCAGGTGCGCCCGGCCAACCGCGACGAACTGCTGATCCACCCGCGCTCGGTGGTCGTGGGTGTTGCCGGTGGCAACCTGCACAGCATGCGTGCGGCATTGCAGCAGGCCGGCATCGCCGAGCCATCGGTAGCCTGCGTGCTGGCGGACGAGCGCGCCATGGCCGACAGTGCCTTGCACGAGGCTGCGCAGACCTTGGGTGTCGCCTTGCGCTTTGCCAGCAACCCAGGCGACGTGGCCAGCATGGTTGCTGCGGCATTGCCCAATGCCGAGTTGATAACGCATGGGGATGTAGTCATCGCGGTGGCGCCTGCGCCGGTCGATGTAGCACAAATCGGCCGCCGTCGCGGTCGTCTGGCGGTTATCGGCCTTGGTCCAGGTGCGGCGCAATTGATGGTGCCGGTGGTCAAGGCCGAACTGGCACAGGCTGAGGATGTGCTCGGCTACGAAACCTACGTGCGCATGGCCGGGCCGTTCCGTGATGACCAGATCCTGCACTGCACCGACAACCGTGAAGAGATGCAGCGCGCCCGGCATGCCTTCGAGCTGGCGGCCCAGGGCCGTTCGGTGGTGGTGGTTTCGTCGGGTGACCCGGGCGTGTTCGCCATGGCCGCTGCGGTGCTTGAAGCGTTGCATGAGTCCAGCGACCCCGCCTGGCACCGCGTGGACCTTGAGATTCTGCCAGGGGTGTCGGCCTCGCTGGCAACCGCCGCCCAGGCGGGAGCACCGCTGGGGCATGACTTCTGCGTGATGTCGCTGTCGGACAACCTCAAGCCCTGGTCGATCATCGAAAAGCGCCTGGACCTGGCGGCTCAGGCCGACCTGGTGCTGGCGTTCTACAACCCGATCTCCAAAGCCAGGCCGCACCAGCTAGGGGTGGCGCTGGAGGTGGTGCGTCGGCACCGCGACGGGAGCACGCCTGTAGTCCTTGGGCGTGACATCGGTAGGCCGGGGCAGACGCTGAAGGTAGTCACCTTGGCCGAGCTGCAGCCAGAAATGGTCGATATGCGCACCATGGTGTTGGTCGGCTCCTCTACAACCTGCGTATTCCCTCGTCTGTCGGGCGGGGTATGGGCCTACACCCCGCGTTGGTACCCCACCACCAACTAGTTGCGTCGGAAACTCTTCAGCGCGCTGAATCGCCAGCGGGCTGGATAAGGTGATTGCCCCTGACTCAAGGGGCAACCATCAAGGAGTTTCTACATGTCCGATGAAACACAAGTCACCACCAACAACACCGCCATCCTGGTCGAAGGCAACCTGCTGGCCTGCGGCGCAGGTATGTCTGCGAAAAGCCGTCACGACGTCAAGAACGCCTTCCACTTCGCCACATTAGTGGCCGACAAAGCGTTCGATGCCGAAAAGCAGAGCCGGGAGTGGTACGACAAATTCATCGATGTGATGCGTGATCTTGGCTTTACCATCCCTCGACGCACCTTCGAGCTGGAAACGTCGGCGGAGCTGTCTGTCACCGTAGGCGCCGTTGCCGTCCGGGCGATCGGTGTTGCTGGCAACGCACTGCTGGGGGGCACCAAGCTGGGTGCTCTGGCCAAGATGGCCTTCGATAAAATGACCACCGTCGAAAACGACGCCAAGGTGCTCGACCACAAACGCAAGAACAAATCCAGGGGCATGGTTGGCCTGGCTGCCTGCATCGAAACAGAGAGCAACGATGTGGTCATGGTCGTGAGCTGCATCCAGGCATCTGCCCCGACACTGGACGATGACGTGCTGGGCATCCAGTGGAAGCTGGACAAGACCCACTACTACGCCGGCACCGCGGTGCTCACGCTCAACAACTTCGTGTACGACAAAGTGCGCGAAACCGTGGAAAACAAACTCGGCGTGCGCAGCGTCGAGAACGTACTCCAATACGACATCTGATAGCGCGGCGGCGTTGCACCAACGCCGCCTTGTTCGCTTGTTTGCAATGAGACAAGACTATGAATAGTTCAGTTGAACAGCTGATGTTGATTGGTGGGACGGCATTGCTGTATTCCACAGGCGCCACCGAGGAGCAACGCCAAGCTGCGTTCGATTCGATACTTTATGCGCAGTTGCTGGCCAACAAGAATGCCGGGCCACGCTTCAACGACTACGAGCGTTGGTACTCCGCCTACAGGGATGCATACCGCCAACTTGGCTGGATCAAACTGGCCACTACCCACGACCTCAAGCACTTGGGGCAGCCCTTGCGCACCGCGCCGGTGCAGCCACTTGAGGCATGGCTGAGAATGCGCTCTATCCGTCACGAGGCCGTGCTGGCAGCGGTGAAAACGGGTTTGAGCCGATCACTGGAAGGTTTTGGCCACTTGCTGAAGTACAGCACGCAGGAGCAGACGCAGGGGGCGAAGCTTGTGATCGAGCTGGGCGTGCTCAAGGCAGGGCCGGTGCTGGATCTGTGCAGCATCTCGATGCAGGTCGGCAAGTCGATTTCGAATATCCCGCTGGGCACTTGGCTGAGTGAACAGGTGCTTCAAGGAGAGGCAGAGTTCAACGGCGTTTCCCTGGCATTGGATAACAGTCGGTTCCAACGCCAGCGCGATGAACTGCAGGCGTTGATGAAAACCAAGGATGCACAAGGCGCTTACCGGTTTGACCCTTATGCGCCGATAACGGGAGCACATCATGAGTGACGCCACGTCTGCCGTGATCGGCGCGGGCATCGTTTCGTTCTTGCCAGGTATTCCGGCCGCTTTGCAAAACAAGGTGAAACTGGCCCTGGCAATGGCCGAACGTGCTACCGAGACGGCGTTTCGAGAAGGGTTGATCGAGGACTGGTTTGCCTACTACCGCAACCAGCTCAAATATATGGGCTGGGATGCAGTGTCTGCCGAGCAGGTTCATTGGCCGGATGGACAGCGCGCCCGTCAGGCCGACCAGGTGCTGGAAACCATTGCGGCAACGGCTGGCGAGCACTTTGCCTCGGCGATCGGCATTTCCATGCGCAAGCTGTTGGCCAACCCGGCGGTGCTGCAGTCGCTTGAGCGGTGCGCCTACGAACGCCAGCATTTCCAGCTGCTGCCTTGCGCTCCGGCCGGTGCCAACCGGGTGGACATGGTGCTTTACCATGAAGCGGATGTACGTTCGGCCTTCCGTGCAGGCTTCATCAGCCATAGGCGCAGCCATCGGAATGTGCGTGCGGAGTTGATACGTTTCAACATGCTGGCGTTCGAGCACAGCTTTTTGCCAAAAGTGCAGGAACGTGTCGTTCAGGTCTCTTTGCAACGCATTCTGGATTACGCCCTTTAGGGCACCAGGTAGCCCTTGATGCCGGTAAAGATGATTTGCGCAGCCAAGGCGCAGACGAACAACCCCATCAGCCGGCTGACGATCTGCAGCCCTTGGTCGCCAAGGATGCGTTCGATGCCGTGTGACAAGTACAGCACCAGGCCGACGGTAAAGCTGGCCAGCGCGATGCTGACGATGGCCAGCAATTTGTCATCCCAATGCGGCTGGCCCACGCCCATGACCAGCAGGGCGCCGATGGTGCCAGGGCCGACAGTCAGTGGAATGGTCAGCGGCACGATGGTCACATCCTGCTGCACGTTGTCGGCCTGCACCGCCGGCTTGCCCTGGGCCATACCCAAGGCAGAAATGAACAGCACGCTACCGGCCCCGATGCGGAAGGCGTCGGCGGTGATGCCGAAAATGCCGAAGATCACCCGCCCGAACAGGTACAGCAGCACGCTGGCGACCAAGGCTGCGAAGGCGACCTTCCAGGCCAGTTGCTTGCGCTCCTTGCTGGAGTGGCCGCGGGTCAGGCTGATGAAGCACGACAGCACGAAGAACGGGCTGTAGAGCACGAGCATTTTCAGGTAGACGCTGAACAACTCATGGAGCATGAGCACTATTCCTTGGGCAATCTGAAGCTTGCGCTCCCACAGGGGCCGTATCGGGCTTTCGAATACTGTTCTCTGTGCGACAGCGTAGCCTAGGAAGTATGCGCCGGGTCTGCCTTGGCTTCGCGCTGGTTGGCCCAATACTGGATCAGTTCGCGTAACTGCGACAATTCCACCGGTTTGGCCATGTGGCCGTCCATGCCCGCCAGCCGCGCGCGTTCCTTGTGCTCGGCAAGAATGTGCGCGGTCAGCGCCACCACCGGTGTGCGTTGGCGCTGGTTGGCCGTTTCCCAGGCCCGCAGCTGCTGGGTGGCCGAGAAGCCGTCCAGCACCGGCATTTCGCAGTCCATCAACACCAGGTCATAGTGCTGCGCTTTCATCGCCTGCAAGGCTTCTTCGCCATTGCAGGCAGTGTCGGGTTCAAGGTTGAGTTTGCCGAGCATACCGCGGATAACCTTGGTGGAAATGCTGTTGTCTTCGGCGACCAGCACGCGGAAGTCGCCAGGCAGGTCCAGCGCCTGCGGGATGCCAGGCAGGCTGGCAGGCACTGCCTGCTCGCGGCCGCGCTGGGCCAGTTCCTCGGCCAGGGTGGTCTTCAGCGTGTAGCCGGCCACTGGTTTGGCAAGGATCCGCTTGACCCCAGCGTTGCGCGCGATGACCTTGCTCGGCGCATTGCTGATGCCGGTGAGCATCACCACCAGGATGTCGTGGTTCAGGCTTGGGTCTTCCTTGATCTTGGCGGCCAGTTGCATGCCGGTCATGCCGGGCATGTTCTGGTCCAGCAGTACGGCGTCGAAGTAGTCGCGCAGGTGCGCCTTGGTGCGCAGCAGGGCCAGGGCTTCCTTGCCAGACGGCACCGCGCTGACGTTCATGCCCCAGGCGCTGCACTGCTGGACCAGTACCTTGCGGCAGGTGTCGTTGTCGTCCACCACCAGCACGCGGGCATCGCGCAGCGGGCTGTCGAGGTCGGCGGGCGGCTGTTCCAGGCGCGAAGGGTCCAGCGGCAAGGTCAGCCACAGGGTGTTGCCCATGCCAGTGCTGCTCTTGATGCCGAACTCGCCCTGCATCAGGCCGATCAGTTGCTTGGCGATGACCAGGCCCAGATGCCCGCCCAGCTTGTTGCTGGACAGGAAGTGGTGGCTGTGCAGTTCGGCTTGCAGCAAAGCGTCGCGGTCGGCGGCGGGCAGCGGCTCGCCGCTGTCCTGCACGGCAATGCGCAGGCGTGGCAGCTCGCCGCGTTGATCCAGTGCCACCACCAGCAGAATTTCACCCTGGTCGGTGTTTTTCAGGGCGTTTTCCAGCAGGCTCGACAAGGCCTGGCGCAGCCGCGTCGGGTCACCGCTGATGACCCGTGGTACTTGCGGCTGGGTGAAGCTGATCAGTTCGATGTTTTGTTGCTCGGCCTTGGCGCGGAAGATGTTCAGGCAATCCTCGATCAGCGCGTTGAGATCGAACTGCACGTCATCCAGCTCGATCTGCCGGGATTCCAGTTTGGAAATATCGAGAATTTCGTTGATCAGCGTGAGCAACTCGTTGCCGGCGCTGTGGATGGTCTGCACGTAGTCGCGCTGCTTGACCGACAGCGGTGTGCCCAGCAACAGCTCGGTCATGCCCAGCACACCGTTCATGGGGGTGCGGATTTCGTGGCTGATCTTAGCCAGGAACTCGGCCTTGGCATTGATTTCGGCGTCGCTGGCGGCCAGCGCGCGGCTGGCGCTGAAACGCTCCTCGCTCATGCGCCGCAGGCGTTCACTGACGGCCAGGTTGAGCAGCAGGCCGCTGACCACGGTCAGGCCCAGCAGGATACACAACAGCCAGGGCGTCGAGGTGCGGGTCAGGCCCAGCAGGGCTGGCAGCAGCACCAGGCCACCGAGGTTGAACACCACCATGGCCAGGCTGAACAGGCGACCGGGTGCATAGCCTTTGTACCAGTGATAGCTGCTGACCAGCAGCATGCTCACACTGCCCAGCGCCATCAGGGCGTAGGTCATCAGGTTGAGGGGCAGCGTATCGACGAACAGCAACACCAGGCCGCTGACCCCGACAATCAACATTTCACCCTGCAGCAAGCGGTTAAGCCGTGGCGAGTTGCATGGCGAGAAGAAATGCTGGGTGAAATACAGCCCGGACAGGCCAGCCAGGACCAGCGTCAGGTAGGCAGCAGGCGTTTGTGCACTGTGCCACACATGCCACCAGGGGCCGCTGAGGTTCAGCAGGATCAGGCCGCTGAGCAGCATAAGGCCGTGGTACAGCGCCAGGATCAGGGTGGTGCTGGAGCGGCTGTAAAGGAAGCGGATCAGGTTGTGCATGATCAGCATCACCAGGCCGCCGAACAGCATGCCGAACAGCAGCGGCTGGCGTTGGTCCGACGCGGCCTCGGCCGCCGGCTCCAGGCTGATGGCCGGGCGCAGCTGGTGCTCGGAAACCAGGCGCAGGTAGATGTCCAGCGGCTGCTTGCTGTTGGGCAGGGGCAGTACATGGTCGCTGCCGCGCAGGGTAGGGCTGGCATTGCCTGCCTGCCGCCCGTGGTGCAGCTGACGCAGAAGTTGGTCGCCTTCCAGGGCGTAGAGGTCCAGGCCAGACAGGTCTGGGGCGAATACCCGCAGCAGTTGTTCCTGGTCGCCTGGTTGCAGGCGATAGTGCAGCCACAGGGCCTGTTCTGCTGGGGCAGCATCCAGCTCGGCGAGGACCAGGGGGCTGAACTGGTTGCGGTAGCGCTCGGAGCGCACATCGCTCAGTTGCAGGTTGGCCTGTTCGTCAAGCAGTACGGTCCAGCCTCCGTCATGTTCGGCCGCAGCCGGAAACATGAAGAGCAGGGTCAGCAAGCTGACGATCAGAGCTGAGGCAATCCGAAGCCGACGCACTACGAAATCCCTTCTTAGCCGATGTGCCGGGTACTAACTATGCGCGGCGCGCCAAGTCGAAGGCAAGGCCCATGCCGGGCCCTGTCGACGAGCCGGATGCCACAGCCTGAAAGTGCTGCGGCATTCCGGTGTTTCTTACTGCTGGTGCTCACCGCGCTCGCGGGCGATGGCCCGATAGCCGATGTCGGTACGGTAGAAACTGCCGTTCCAGCTGACTTCCTTGGCCAGGCGATAAGCCTGCTGCTGCGCGTCGGCGACAGTACTGCCCATGGCGGTGGCACACAGCACGCGCCCACCGTTGGTGGTCACCTGGCCATCCTTGAGCGCGGTACCGGCATGGAACACCTTGCCTTCGATCTTCGCGGCAGCGTCCAGACCGTTGATCACGTCGCCCTTGGCATAGTCGCCTGGGTAACCGCCAGCGGCCAGGACCACGCCCAGGCTCGGGCGCGGGTCCCACTGTGCTTCGACCTTGTCAAGCGCTTTGGCGAAGGCAGCTTCGATCAACAACACCAGGCTCGACTCCAGGCGCAGCATGACTGGCTGGGTCTCTGGGTCGCCGAAGCGGCAGTTGAACTCGATGACCTTGGGGTTGCCCGCTTTGTCGATCATCAGGCCGGCATAGAGGAAGCCAGTGTAGACGTTGCCTTCCTCGGCCATGCCGCGCACGGTTGGCCAGATCACCTGGTCCATCACGCGCTGGTGCACGTCGGCAGTAACCACCGGGGCAGGGGAGTAGGCACCCATGCCGCCGGTGTTCGGGCCGGTGTCCTGGTCGCCGACGCGCTTGTGGTCCTGGCTGGTGGCCATGGGCAGCACGTTGTGGCCGTCGACCATGACGATGAAGCTGGCTTCCTCGCCGTCGAGGAACTCTTCGATCACCACACGCGAACCGGCTTCACCGAAGGCGTTGCCAGCCAGCATGTCACGCACGGCGGCTTCGGCTTCGTCCAGGGTCATGGCGACGATCACGCCCTTGCCCGCGGCCAGGCCGTCGGCCTTGATCACGATCGGCGCGCCTTTTTCCTGCAGGTAGGCCAGGGCCGGTTCGATTTCGGTGAAGTTCTGGTAGTCGGCGGTCGGGATCTTGTGACGCGCCAGGAAGTCCTTGGTAAAGGCCTTGGAACCTTCCAGCTGGGCCGCGCCCTTGGTTGGGCCGAAGCAGTCCAGGCCACGGCTGCGGAACAGGTCGACCACACCGATGACCAGTGGCGCTTCCGGGCCGACGATGGTCAGGTCGACGTTTTTCTCGGCGAAGTCGGCCAGTTGCTCCAGGGCGCAGACGTCGATGGCGACGTTCTCGCACTTGGCTTCAATGGCGGTGCCGGCGTTGCCAGGGGCAACAAAGACTTTTTCGACGCGTGGGTCCTGGGCGACTTTCCAGGCCAGGGCGTGCTCACGGCCGCCGCTACCGATGATCAAAACTTTCATGTCAAAACCTCGAATTCTGTTTGGCGCCGATCCCGCTTTTTGTAGGAGCGGCCTTGTGTCGCGAAAGGGGCGCGTAGCGGCCCCTGGGTTTCAGCTTCGCAGCAGAACTTGCTGGGGCCGCTCTGCGGCCCTATCGCGACACAAGGGTCGGGATTGGCCCGACAACTATTTAGTGGCGGAAGTGGCGCATACCGGTGAACACCATGGCGATGCCGGCTTCATCGGCAGCGGCAATGACTTCAGCATCACGCATCGAGCCACCCGGCTGGATCACGGCGCTGATACCCACTTTAGCCGCATTGTCGATGCCATCACGGAACGGGAAGAACGCATCCGATGCCATGACCGCGCCCTGCACCTGCAGGCCAGCATGCTCGGCCTTGATTGCAGCGATGCGAGCGGAGTTGACGCGGCTCATCTGGCCAGCGCCGACGCCGATGGTCTGGCGCTGCTTGGCGTAGACGATGGCGTTGGACTTGACGAACTTGGCCACTTTCCAGGCGAATACCAGGTCGTGGATTTCTTGCTCGGTCGGGGCACGCTTGGTGACGATCTTCAGGTCATCGGCGGTGATCATGCCGATATCGCGGCTTTGCACCAGCAGGCCACCGTTGACGCGCTTGAAGTCCCAGCCGGCAGCGCGCTCGGCTGGCCACTCGCCGCACTCCAGCAGGCGGACGTTCTGCTTGGCCGCTACCACGTCGCGGGCAGCCTGAGAAATTTTCGGGGCGATGATCACTTCGACGAACTGGCGGTCGACGATGGCCTTGGCGGTTTCGCCGTCCAGTTCGCGGTTGAAGGCAATGATGCCGCCGAATGCCGACTCGGTGTCGGTGGCGTAGGCCAGGTCGTAGGCCTTACGGATGCCGCCTTCCTCTTCAGGCACAACGGCCACGCCGCATGGGTTGGCGTGCTTGACGATGACACAGGCTGGCTTGACGAAGCTCTTCACGCACTCCAGCGCGGCGTCGGTGTCGGCCACGTTGTTGAACGACAGTTCCTTGCCTTGCAGCTGGATGGCGGTGGAAATGCTGGCTTCGCCTTTTTTGGCTTCGACGTAGAACGCCGCGCTCTGGTGCGGGTTTTCGCCGTAGCGCATTTCCTGGGCTTTGACGAACTGGCTGTTGAAGGTGCGCGGGAATTCGCTGCGATCGGCAGTCGAAAGGGTGTCCTTGGCCTGGTCGATGGTGCCCATGTAGTTGGCGATCATGCCGTCGTAGGCGGCGGTGTGTTCGAACGCCTTGAGCATCAGGTCGAAGCGCTGGGCGTAGGTCAGGCCGCCGGCCTTGAGGCCTTCGACGATGCCGGCGTAGTCGCTGGCGTTGACCACGATGGCGACGTCTTTGTGGTTCTTGGCTGCCGAGCGGACCATGGTCGGGCCGCCGATGTCGATGTTCTCGATGGCGGTCGGCAGGTCACAGCCAGGCTTGGAAATGGTGGCTTCGAACGGGTACAGGTTGACCGCAACCAGGTCGATCGGCTTGATACCGTGCTCGCTCATGATGGCGTCGTCGGTACCGCGACGGCCGAGGATGCCGCCGTGGATTTTCGGGTGCAGGGTCTTGACCCGGCCATCCATCATTTCGGCGAAGCCGGTGTAGTCGGCCACTTCCACCGCGTTCACGCCGTTGTCCTTGAGCAGCTTGTAGGTGCCGCCGGTGGACAGGATCTCGACACCGAGCTGCTGCAGCTCACGGGCGAATTCGAGGATACCGGTCTTGTCGGAGACGCTGATCAGGGCGCGGCGGACTGGCAGGCGGGTAGTCTGGTCGGTCATTTCGGGTTCCAATAACGCGGTGGAGTCAGCAAAAAAGGCGCCTCTGTTCAGGGAGCCGCCTTTTCTGGATGGGATTCTGGCTTACAACAAGTCGTACTGCTTGAGCTTCTTGCGCAGGGTGCCTCGGTTCAGCCCGAGCATCTCGCTGGCCTTGGTCTGGTTGCCCTTCACGTAGTTCATCACGCTTTCGAGCAGGGGCGCCTCGACTTCGGAGAGCACCAGGTTGTACACGTCCGTCACGGTCGCGCCTTCCAGGTGGGCGAAGTAGTTGTGCAGCGCCTTCTCGACGCTGTCGCGAAGGGTCTGGCCCTCTTCGCTCGGCGTGTTGAGGTGCTGTTTCAGGTTGGCGTTGTCGCTCACGGGCGTTGTTCCACTCACAAATGTCTCGGTCATCATCGTCATGCGGCCACCCCTTGTCCGTCCTCTGTCTCAAGGCTCTGTCGACGTTCGCTGAAAAACGCGCGAACGTTGGCGCACTGCGCTTGTGTGTCTTCCAAAGCGTTGAACCGGGAGCGAAACTCCTTGCCGCCGGGTCGTGTTGCCAGGTACCAGCCAACGTGCTTGCGGGCGATACGAACGCCCATCACATCGCCATAGAAGGCATGCAGCGCGGCCAGGTGCTCCAGCAGGATGCGTTCCACTTCGTCCAGCTGCGGCGCTGGCAAATGTTCGCCAGTGCGCAGGTAATGCTCGATCTCGCGAAAGATCCATGGCCGCCCCTGGGCAGCCCGGCCAATCAGCAGGCCATCGACCCCGGTGGCGTCCAGCACCGCTCGGGCCTTTTCTGGCGAAGTGATATCGCCGTTGGCAAAAACCGGGATTGACACCGCCTGCTTGATGGCAGCGATGGTGTCGTATTCGGCATCGCCGGTGTACAGGTCGGCGCGTGTGCGGCCATGCACCGCCAGCGCCTGGATGCCGGCCTGTTCAGCGATCTTCGCCACGTTCAGGCCGTTTTTGTTCGCCCGGTCCCAGCCGGTGCGGATCTTCAGGGTCACCGGAACGTCCACAGCGCCGACCACGGCATGGAGGATCTCACTGACCAAGGCCTCATCTCTCAATAAAGCAGAGCCTGCAGCTTTGTTGCAGACTTTTTTTGCCGGGCAGCCCATGTTGATATCGATGATCTGGGCACCCGCTTCGACGTTGGCCTTCGCCGCCGCCGCCATCATCTGCGCATCACCGCCGGCGATCTGCACCGAGCGTGGCTCGGGATCGCCTTCATGGATGCGGCGCAGGCTCGACTTGCGGCTGTTCCACAGGCTCATGTCGCTGCTGACCATTTCCGACACCACCATGCCGGCGCCCAGGCGCTGGCAAAGTGTACGGAAAGGCTGGTCCGTGACCCCGGCCATGGGCGCGAGGATCAGGTTGTTACGTAGTGTGTATTGGCCGATGCGTACCGCCGACATAGGTGATCCCTGTTGTGGGGCCGAATCTTGGAGTTCGAAAAAGGGTTGGCATGATACCCGCTCTCGGTGACCGGATAAAGATGGATTTGGATAAAATCTGAACAGTTGTCGGCTTATGACATTTGGTAAGCGCGGGGGCTTGTTACTGTGTTGCAGCCCCCGGCAAGCCGGCCCTTCATTCCGGCGAACGGAAGCTCAGGCTGTAATTCACGGCCTTCGGCCCCGGGTCGAGGATGTCCAGGGCGATGTGGATTGGCGTCTGGCTGGGCATTTCGCCACGCCCTGCCAGTTCGCCGGACAGGTACTCGCTGGGCTTGAAGCGACGGCTGGCGATCAGCTGGCCATTGAGGTCGGCGAAGCGCAGCTCCAGCAGCGGGAACGGCTGGGCGAAGGGTGCGCGGTTGTAGATGATCGCGTCGACGATCAATGCGCCCTTGAAGTCCGGGTGGCTACGCACCACCAGGTTGCTGCTCTTGATACGGGCAATGTCGACGCGGGTGGGTACCTGGCAGCCGACCATCGGGCAGATTTGCTGGAAGATCGGCCGATACTGGTCCTGGCGGGCCATTTCGTCGAAGTGGAACCACACGTACTGAAACGCCAGCAGGCCGGCGGCCAGCAGGGTCAGAAAACCCCACAGCAGGCGCTTGCCCCAGTTAGGCGCGGGCTTTTCCCAGCCCAGTTGCAGCGGATCGTCGACCACGTCGACCAGTGGCTCCTTGCGCGAGGGGCGTTCGGCTTTGCCGGTAAGGCCCGGTTCCAGGCGCTCCCCGGGCAGTACCTCGACGGGTTCGTCGTCGCGCGCCGACAGGTGCAGCGCCAGCGGCTCATCGTCGCGGGCACTCAGGCCTCTTTCCGGGGGTTCGTCATCGCTGGCGCGCAGCGGTTCGCCGAATGCGGGCTGTTCATCGGTTTCGGCCGCGCGGTGCGCGGGCGGCTCGTCTTCGATGTCCAGGTCAAGGTTGCTGCCCAGGGTCGGCTCGGTGCGCTCGCCGGGTGCAGGGCCCAGGTCCAGCTCAAGGGGTTCCGGCTGCAGCAATACTGGGGCGGGCTCTGCCGGGTGCTGCTGCTCGAAGGGCTCATCGGTGGCCGTGCCGAACAGGTCGTCTGCGTGCTCGTCCAGGTGCAGTTCGTCGCGCCGTGCCTGCAGCCCGTCATCCTGGCTGGCCGGGCGTGTCGGGGCGGTTTGGCCGCGACGCTCCAGGCGTTCCAGTTCCTTGTCGAGGTCAAGCTCGTCCAGCGCCTGGGCGGTAAGCGCCCAGTCCTGGTCAAGGGTACTGCTGCGTACTTCGACGGCAGGCTCAGGGGTACTGGCAGGCTCGATCAGCGGCTCGGTAGGCGCGGCAGGTGCCGGCGCAGGTGCCGCAGCCGCGGCCGCGGCCGCGCTGGCGGTACCGGCACGGTTCTGCTCCAGCAACTGCTTGGCGGCGTTGAACACCTGCAGGCAGTGACCGCAGCGCACCACGCCACGGGCCACGCTCAGCTGGTGGTGGGTGACGCGAAAGCTGGTCTGGCAATGCGGGCACTGGGTGACGAAACTGTCGGTCATGCGGCAATCCGGGAGCTGTGCAGAAAAGTATTCTAGGCCCGCTTAGCGGCGCCGACCACTGATGCGCACCCAGCCGTCGCGCACGACGATAGGGTCCAGATCAAAGTCGGCGGCGTAGGCGGCGGCTACTTCCTCGCCCTGCTCGGCAAGGATACCCGACAGCGCCAGCAGGCCACCTGGGCGAACCAGGCCGGACAGCTGCGGTGCCAGCGAAACCAGTGGGCCGGCGAGGATGTTGGCAACCAGCACGTCGGCCTGCATCGCTGGCATGTGCTCGGGCAGGTACAGTGCCAGCTTCTCATCGGCAATGCCGTTGCGCTGGGCATTGTCGCGCGAAGCCTCGATGGCCTGCACGTCGATGTCGGTACCTACCGCTTCACGGGCGCCCAGCAGCAGTGCGGCGATGGCGAGGATGCCCGAGCCGCAGCCAAAGTCCAGCACCTGGGTGCCGTCGAGTTGCTGGCCGTCGAGCCATTCCAGGCACAGAGCCGTGGTGGGGTGGGTGCCGGTACCGAAGGCCAGGCCTGGGTCGAGCAACAGGTTGACGGCATCTTTTTCCGGGGCTTCGTGCCAGCTGGGCACGATCCACAGACGGCGGCCGAAGCGCATCGGCTGGAAGTTGTCCATCCAGCTGCGTTCCCAGTCCTGGTCCTCGATCACCTCGGCTTGGTGTTCGGGCAGCTCGGCGCCAGTCAGCAAACGCAGGTGGGCGAACACCTGCTCTGGGTCGGCATCGGCCTCGAACAGGGCCAGCAGGTGGGTGTGCGACCACAGCGGTGTGGTGTTGAGGTCGGGTTCGAAGATCGGTTGATCTTCGGCATCCATGAACGTGACCGAGACGGCGCCTACTTCAAGCAGGGCGTCTTCGTAGGTTTCGGCTTGTTCCGGGCTGATGGCCAGGCGTACTTGCAGCCAGGGCATGGCGGGCACCTTTGGTAAATCGACAGGGGCAGCCCTTGGCTGCGCGAAGGCTGGCAGTTTACGCGAGTGCGCAGGGTTTGTAGAGGAGGCCGGGCGCACACCCTGTGGGAGCGGTTTTAGCCGCGAACACCGGCAACGCCGGTGCCATGCCACGCAGCGGATGCTTCGCGGGTGAGCCCGCCCCCACAAGTACCGTGCGGCCTAGACGAAGCAGAGCGAGAGCGACTCCGCTATATAGGCAGGCTTTTCTTCGCCGTCGATCTCCAGCGTGGCAATCGCCTTGAGCAGCCACTGCCCCGGCTTCTTCTCCACCACCTCGGCCAGGTCCACCTTCAGCCGAACCTGGCTGTCTACCTTGACCGGCTGGATGAAGCGCACGCTGTCCAGCCCGTAGTTCACCACCATTTTCAGCCCTTGTGGCAGGACCAGGATGTCCTCGATCAGTTTGGGAATCAGTGACAAGGTCAGGAACCCGTGGGCGATCGTGCCGCCAAACGGGGTTTTTGCCGCTTTTTCAGGGTCGACATGGATGAACTGGAAGTCGCCAGTCGCCTCGGCGAACAGGTTGATGCGCTGCTGGTCGATCTTCAGCCAGGCAGAGCGGCCCAGTTCCTTACCAACGTACTGCGAAAGCTCTGTAACCGGTACATAGGGCATCGCGGACTCTCCGGGTTGTCAGTTGGTACGAAAGTGCAAGATCAGCACGGCGAACCGTTTCAGTCAAGTTGCCTGCTTTTCGGCGAATATCGGTCTATAGCCGCGCGTGCTTATAATGGCGGCCATGCCCGAGGGAGATGCTTATGCTGTTGCGTGGTTTGACCTGGCTGGTGCTGTTCCAGCTTTTGGGGACGGCGATCAATCACCTGTTTGTGCCGTTCTTGCCTGGGCCGATCATCGGCCTTTTGTTGCTGCTGTTCTTCCTCATGGCTCGCGGCGAGGTGGGCAAGCCGCTGAACGAGGCCGCCAGTAGCCTGTTGCGCTACTTGCCGCTGTTGCTGGTGCCGCCGGCAGTGGGGGTGATGGTGTATGCCAAGGACATTGCCGCCGACTTCTGGGCGATTGCCGGGGCCTTGCTGATTTCTTGTCTGATGACCCTGGTGTTCGTCGGTGTGCTGATGCAAAAGCTCATCCATCGCCAGGGCAAGCGTGAGGAGCAGCCATGATGCTCGACTGGCAAGGTGCACTCGATGCGGTCGTGCATCACCCGTTGTTCGGCATCGGCATCACCCTTGGGGCCTACCAGGTGGTGCTGGCAGCCTACGAGAAAACCCGCTGGATCTTCCTGCAACCTGTACTGGTATCGATGTTGCTGGTGATCGGTGTGCTGCTGTTGTGTGGCATCGATTACAGGGAATACCGCAAGAGCACCGAAATCATGAACATCCTGCTGGGGCCCGCCACCGTGGCCTTGGCTGTACCGCTCTATCTCAACCTGCGGCGTATCCGCCAGCTGTTCTGGCCGACATTTACTACGCTGGTAGTCGGAGGCCTGTTCGCCACGCTCTGTTGCCTGGTGCTGGGCTGGTGGTTCGGTGCCGAGCACATGATCCTGATGACCATGGCGCCAAAGTCGGTCACCTCGCCGATCGCCATGCTGGTCGCCGAGCAAATTGGCGGTGTGGCGGCCCTGGCAGCGGTGTTCGTGCTGATTACCGGGGTAATCGGGGCCATCTTCGGCCCGGCCCTGCTAAGCCGCTTTGGCGTGCACAGCCCCGAGGCGCGCGGCATGTCGCTGGGGGTGACTGCACACGCGGTGGGCACTTCGGTGGCCCTGCAGGAAAGTGACGAATGCGGCGCCTTTGCCGCGCTGGCGATGAGCCTGATGGGCGTGGCCACGGCGGTGTTCCTGCCGCTGGCAGTCAGCCTGGTGGCTTGAGGAGTTGTGATGACGCTACCGCTGTTTCCGCTCAATACCGTGTTGTTTCCCGGCTGCTTTCTCGATTTGCAGATTTTCGAGGCGCGCTACCTGGACATGATCGGGCGCTGCATGAAGCAGGGCGAAGGTTTTGGTGTGGTGTGCATCCTTGAAGGGGAGCAGGTCGGCAAGGCTCCGCCAGTGGTGGCCTCGATCGGCTGCGAGGCCGTCATTCGCGACTTCGTGCAGCAGGACAACGGCTTGCTGGGTATCCGTGTCGAGGGCGTGCGACGCTTCAATCTGGGAAGCACCGAAGTGCAGAAGGACCAGTTGCTGGTGGGGCAGGTGCAATGGCTGCCGGAGCAAGTGGACAGCCCGTTGCTCGAGGCCGATGACGACCTGATGGCGCTGTTGGTGGCGTTGGGCGAGCACCCCATGGTCGAGGCGCTGGACATGCCGCGCCCGGTGGATGGGCGCCAGGCGTTGGCCAATCAGCTGGCGTACCTGCTGCCGTTCATGGAAGAGGACAAGCTGGATCTGCTGGCAATCGATTCGCCGCAGCTACGGTTGGGGGAGATCCAAAAGCTGCTGGAGCGGATTCAGGGTGAGCTATTCGCCTGATGGTTCTGTTTTGCTTGTGCCTGCCCCTTCGCGGGTACTCCCCGAAGGGGCAGGCACTGGCGACCTCAATATTGGTACCTGAGCAAAGCCTGTGGCAGTGCATGCATGGCAAAGAACGCCAGCAAGGCCAGGCACGCCGGCAACACCAGCCACCACACCCGCAGCGGCAGGGCCGGTAGCGTCTGCTGGCGCTGTACCAGGGTCAGGCTAAGCGCGCACACGCAACATGCCAGCAAGGCCCCAGCCAGGATGTCGGTCGGCCAGTGCGCCCCCAGGTAAACCCGTGACAGGGCAATCGCCAGCGCCGGAATACAACCCAGCATCACCCAGGTCAGGCGCATCCGTGGCGGCTGTCCGCGCCCGGCCAGCACTGCCATCACCAGAAAGAACGCGAACGACGCCGAACTGTGCCCGCTGGGCATGCTGTAGCTGGTCAGCGGGTCGGTCAACACTTCCGGCCGGGCCCGGGCAAACAGCCATTTCAGGGTGCCGTTGGCGATCGCCGTGCCCATCAGTGCGCCGGCGGCGAAAAACGCATGCCGCCACTGACGGGCAAGCAGCAGCAGGCCGGTCAGCAGGCCGCCGAGGAACAGTTGGGTGCGGAAGTCGCCCAGCCGCGTCACCAGGACCACAATGCCGTCGATGGCCTGGCTGCGATGTTCCTGCACCAGTGTCATCACCCCTTGGTCGAACTCATGCAGGTAGGGCCAGCCGAGGAACACGCCGGCCAGGGCGATGAAACTGAGGGCGGCCACCAGCCGAGTACCGTGGCGCTGGTCACGCAGGCTACTGTTCAGGCTCAGGCCGATCAGCACCGCCAGGGTACCGGCGATGATCCCGGCATCCAGCCAGAAGCCTTCTGGCAGAGGCAGGCGCATGGCAGCACCGGTGGCCCAGCCGGGCAGTAAGTACGCGACCGACCAGCCGGCGCCCGCCACCAGGCTGACGGCGATGAAGCGCGGCAGTGGCATGTCGAACATGCCGGCGACCATGGGCAGCATGGGCCGCAGCGGACCGATGAAGCGGCCTACCAGCAGGCTGGCAATGCCGTAGCGCTGGAAGTAGCTTTCGGCGCTGCCGATCCATTCCGGGTGGTGACGCAGCAGGGGCAGGCGGCGGATGTTCTGGTGGAAGTACTTGCCCACCGTGTATGACAAGGCGTCGCCCAGCAGGCCACCTAGAAAGCCCAGCAGCAAGGTTTCGCCCAGGGTGAATGCGCCGCTGCCGGCCAGTACCGCGACGGCGAACAGCAGCACGGTGCCTGGCACGATGATGCCGGCGATGGCCAGGCATTCAATGCAGGCGATCAGGAAAATCGCCAGGCCAAGCCACTGGGGGTTGGCGCTTAGCCAGCCGGTCAGGCTGTCGAGCCATTGGCCCATGTTCAGCTTCCTTGTTCGAGAATGAAGAAGTCACGGCCTTCGACTTGGCCGCGACGTAACGGGTTCCGCGTGCAGAAGCGCGCGTACTCGGCGTCGACGAAGCGGTACGGGAGGTGCTCGTCGCGCCCGTGTGGGATGCCCAGGCGGGCGGCCTGGATTACCCGGGGCACGGCGTTGCCACAATCCTCGACGTACAGGCGTTCGGCGTCGAAACGCTGGGCGTCCCAGTGCGGTACTTTCAGGCCCAGGGCCCGGCACAGCAGGGTCTGGCCGGCGCACAGGCGCTCATCCGGGCGCAGCCTGCCGCTGGCGTCGGGGTTGTTCAGCTGCATCTGCGCCAGGCTGTTGGGCCCCGAGAGGGCGTCCTGCCAAGGATAGGCAGACTTGATCAGCACCGCGTTACCCGGCCCGTGCGCGCTGAAGTTCAGCGAGTCGCCGCCGCGGGCGTAGTACATGTAGATATGCCCGCCATCAAGGAACAGCGCCTTGCGCTTTTCGGTGTAGCCGAGCGAGGCGTGGCTGCCTTTGTCGGTGAGGTAGTAGGCCTCGGTCTCGATGATCCGCGCAGCCAGCCACAGGTCGCCGTGGCGATGGCGGATAACCTTGCCGAGCAGGCCCTTGGCCACGGTTTGGGCATCACGGTCGAAAAAGCTGTCGGGCAGGGCTGGCATGCGGGCGGTTCGTGGCTGGGGAGGCGGGATGATAGCAATGAATGGCTTAATCGAGGCTGAATCGATCGTGATGTTGGCAGTGTCGTTGTAAGGGGGCAGGCCTTATGAAAGCCCTGTGGGCGTGGGCGTGCCCGCGAAAAGGCCACAACGGGTGGTGAATTTTTCGATAACCCTGGTTACATCTTTCCCGTCCATTGCCCCAGCCATTTTCTACCATCCGCCACCCGCCGCTGGGCGTACACCTGCGCGGCAGTTATAATCAGCCGATTTCCCCTTCGCCAAGACACCGAACCCATGACTGAGTCCGTTCTTGACTATATGACCCGCCTGGGTCGCGCCGCCCGTGAGGCTTCCCGGGTGATCGGCCGTGCCAGCACCGCGCAGAAGAACCGCGCCCTGCAAGCCGCCGCCGATGCGCTGGACGCCGCCCGTGCCGAGCTCACTGCTGCCAATGAGCTGGACCTGGCCGCTGGCCGCGCCAATGGCCTGGAGCCAGCGCTGCTCGACCGCCTGGCGCTGACCCCGGCACGCATCGACGGCATGATCACCGGCCTGCGCCAGGTGGCCAGCCTGCCGGACCCGGTCGGTGCCATCCGCGACATGAGCTACCGCCCATCGGGTATTCAGGTCGGCAAAATGCGCACGCCGCTGGGGGTGATCGGGATCATCTACGAGTCGCGCCCGAACGTGACCATCGATGCCGCCAGCCTGTGCCTGAAGTCGGGTAACGCGACCATCCTGCGTGGCGGCTCCGAAGCCATCCATTCCAACCGCGCCATTGCCACCTGCATCCAGCGTGGTCTGGCCGAAGCCGGCCTGCCGGCAGCCGTGGTGCAGGTGGTCGAGACCACCGACCGCGAAGCCGTGGGCGCGCTGATCAGCATGCCGCAGTTCGTCGACGTCATTGTGCCGCGCGGTGGCCGTGGCCTGATCGAACGCATCAGCCGCGATGCCCGCGTGCCGGTGATCAAGCACCTGGACGGCATCTGCCACGTTTATGTCAGCCAGCATGCCGACCTGGACAAGGCCTGGAACGTGGCCTTCAACGCCAAGACCTACCGCTACGGCATTTGCGGCGCCATGGAAACCCTGCTGGTCGACCAGCGGGTGGCGGAGCGCTTCCTGCCGGAAATGGCCCGCCGCTTCCAGGAGAAGGGCGTGGAGCTGCGTGGCTGCGAGCGTACTCGCGCGCTGGTCGAGGCCAAATCGGCCACTGAAGACGACTGGCACACCGAGTACCTGGACGCGATCCTGTCGATCCGCGTCGTCGATGGCCTGGACCAGGCCATCGAGCACATCAACCACTATGGCTCGCACCACACCGACTCGATCATCAGCGAACACCAGGGTGAAGCCCGCCAGTTCATGGCTGAAGTCGATTCAGCGTCGGTCATGCTCAACACCCCGACCTGCTTTGCCGACGGCTTCGAGTACGGCCTGGGCGCGGAAATCGGTATTTCCACCGACAAGCTGCATGCCCGTGGCCCGGTCGGCCTGGAAGGCCTGACCTGCGAGAAGTACGTGGTAATCGGTGACGGCCAGCTGCGCGGCCAGGGGACCTGCTGAGTTGAGCAAGGCCCAGGCAGTCCGGCGCATCGGCATTCTAGGCGGCACCTTCGACCCCGTGCATATCGGCCACCTGCGCAGCGCGCTGGAAGTGGCCGAGCTCATGGGGCTGGACGAGTTGCGCCTGTTGCCCAATGCCCGGCCGCCACACCGCGACACGCCACAGGTGGCCGCGCAGGATCGCCTGGCCATGGTGCGTGAAGCGGTGCAGGGCGTCGCTTGCCTGAGCGTCGACGCCCGCGAGCTGGAGCGCGACAAGCCGTCGTACACCATCGATACGCTGGAATCGATCCGCGCCGAACTGGCCGGCAACGACCAGCTGTTCCTGGTGCTGGGCTGGGATGCCTTTTGTGGCCTGCCTGCCTGGCACCGCTGGGAAGAGTTGCTGCAACACTGTCACATCCTGGTGCTGCAACGCCCGGATGCCGACGTAGAACCCCCTGATGAGCTGCGCAACCTGCTGGCTGCGCGCTCGGAGAGCGATCCCACCGCCATGTCCGGCCCGGCGGGAAATATTTCGTTCGTCTGGCAGACGCCGCTTGCGGTGTCGGCTACACAGATCCGACAGCTGCTGGCCAGCGGCAAATCGGTGAGGTTCCTGGTGCCGGACGCCGTACTGGCCTATATCGAGGCGCACGAACTGTATCGTGCGCCCAACTGACGGTGCCTCTGGCGCCTCATCCAACGAGTTGAACGAGTTTTTTATGACCAAGCAAAAAATTTACGGCGAAGAACTGGTCGCAGTGACCAAGGCAGCGCTGGAAGACGTCAAGGCCCAGGACATCCAGGTCATCGACGTGCGCGAAAAGCACAGCCTGACCGACTACATGATCATTGCCACCGGTACCTCCAACCGCCAGATCAACGCGATGGCCGAAAAGGTCCGTGAAGCGGTCAAGGCCAAGGGCGCCCAGCCACTGGGTGAAGAAGGCAAAGGCGACAGCGACTGGGTGCTGCTGGACCTGAACGACGTCATCGTGCACATGATGACCGCCGCTGCCCGCCAGTTCTACGACCTGGAGCGTCTGTGGCAGGGTGCCGAGCAAAGCCGTGCCGCCGATGGCAAGCACCACAGCCCGGACCATGCTCACGAGTACTCCGACAAGCTCAAAGACCGCGAATAAGGAAAGCGCTGTGCGTCTGCGCCTGATTGCGGTCGGCTCGCGCATGCCCAAGTGGGTCGAGGAAGGCTGGCATGAATATGCCAAGCGCCTGCCCACCGAGCTGTCGCTGGAGCTGGTGGAAATCCCGCTGAATACCCGTGGCAAGAATGCCGACGTCGCCCGTCTGATCCGTCAGGAGGGCGAAGCCATGCTGAGCAAGGTGCAGCCTGGGGAACGCATTGTCACCCTCGAGGTCCATGGCAAGCCCTGGAGTACCGAGCAGTTGGCCACCGAGCTGGACCGCTGGCGCCTGGATGCGCGCACGGTGAATTTGATGGTGGGTGGCCCGGAAGGCCTGGCGCCCGAGGTTTGCGCGCGCGCCGAGCAACGTTGGTCGCTGTCGCCGCTGACTTTGCCGCACCCGTTGGTAAGGATACTCATCGGCGAGCAGATCTACCGCGCCTGGACCGTGCTGTCCGGGCACCCTTACCACAAATGAGCCTGTAAGCAGTCCGATGTCGCAGCCGATCCGTCTCAAGGACCACGAGAAAGACGCCCGCCTGGTGCGCAACCGCGTCGTGGTCGGCGCGGTGGCGATCATGCTGCTTATTTGCGTGCTGATTGCGCGGCTGTACTACCTGCAGATCATCCAGTACGACTACCACTCCACGCTGTCGGAAAACAATCGGGTGCACGTGCAGCCGATCCCGCCGACCCGCGGGCTGATCTTCGACCGCAATGGGGTGATCGTCGCCGATAACCGGCCCAGCTTCAGCCTGTCGATGACCCGCGAACGCGCGGGTAACTGGCAGGAAGTGCTGGATACCATCGTTGAAGTGCTGGAGCTGACCGACGACGACCGCGCCCTGTTCGAGAAGCGCATGCGCCAGGGCCGCCGGCCGTTCGAGCCGGTGCCGATCCTGTTCGAGCTCAACGAAGAGCAGATCGCCCGGGTGGCGGTAAACCAGTTCCGCCTGCCGGGCGTGGAAGTGGTGGCCCAGCTGGTGCGGCATTACCCGCAGGGTGCGCATTTCGCCCATTCGGTGGGTTATGTAGGGCGGATTAACGAGAAAGAGCTGAAAACGCTCGACCCGGTGAACTACAGCGGCACCCACCATATCGGCAAGACGGGCATCGAGCGCTTCTACGAAGATGCCCTGCACGGCCAGGTAGGTTACGAGGAAGTCGAGACCAACGCCCGTGGCCGTGTGCTGCGGGTGCTCAAGCGCACCGACCCGAAACCGGGCAAGGACATTGTGCTGAGCCTGGACATCAAGCTGCAGGAGGCTGCCGAGGCTGCCCTGGGTGGCCGACGCGGTGCGGTGGTGGCGCTCGACCCTCGGACCGGCGAGGTGCTGGCAATGGTCAGCCAGCCAAGCTTCGACCCCAACCTGTTCGTCACCGGCATCAGCTTCAAGGCCTATGCCGAACTGCGCGACTCGATAGACCGGCCGCTGTTCAACCGCGTGCTGCGCGGCCTGTACCCACCGGGTTCGACCATCAAGCCGGCGGTGGCCATTGCTGGCCTGGACAGTGGTGTGGTCAATGCGGGCAGCCGGGTGTTCGACCCGGGCTACTACCAGTTGCCCAACTACGATCACAAATACCGTAACTGGAACCGTTCCGGTGATGGCTGGGTCGACCTGGACACCGCCATCATGCGGTCCAACGACACCTACTTCTACGACCTTGCGCACAAGATGGGCATCGATCGGCTGTCCAGCTACATGAACAAGTTCGGCATCGGCCAGCGGGTTTCCCTCGACATGTTCGAGGAGTCCGCCGGGTTGATGCCTTCGCGCGAATGGAAGCGTGCTACCCGTCGCCAGGCCTGGTTCCCCGGCGAAACCCTGATTCTCGGCATCGGCCAGGGCTACATGCAGGCCACGCCGCTGCAACTGGCCCAGGCCACTGCATTGATCGCCAACAAAGGCGTGTGGAACCGCCCGCACCTGGCCAAGACCATCGAAGGCCAGGCACCGGTGGACGACAACCCGATGGAAGACATCGTGCTGCGTGACAAGTCCGACTGGGCCAAGGTCACCCATGGCATGGAGCAGGTGATGCACAACGCCCGTGGTACCGCGCGCAAGGCCGCCGCCGGTGCTCAGTACCGCATTGCCGGCAAGAGCGGTACCGCCCAGGTGGTGGCGATCAAGCAGGGCGAAAAGTACGACCGCAACAAGCTCCAGGAGCGCCACCGCGACCACGCGCTGTTCGTCGCTTTTGCCCCGGCCGAGGCCCCGAAAATCGTGGTGTCGGTGATGGTCGAGAACGGTGAGTCCGGCTCTGGTGTCGCCGCGCCGGTGGTACGCCAGATCATGGACGCCTGGCTGCTCGACGAAAATGGCCGGCTCAAGCCCGAGTTCGCGCCTGCCACCGTTACCCAGGAATCGCCTCTGTGATGAACAATTTCGATCGCATGCTCTCCAGCGAGGATGTGATGCGTCGGCGCGCCAGCTTTCTGCAGCGCATCCATGTCGACGGCCCCCTGCTGATCATTCTGCTGACCCTTGCGGCTGGCAGCCTGTTCGTCCTTTACTCGGCCAGTGGCAAGAACTGGGACCTGCTGCTCAAGCAGGCCACCTCGTTCGGCATCGGCCTGGTGTCGATGTTCGTCATCGCCCAGCTGGAGCCGCGCTTCATGGCCCGCTGGGTGCCGCTGGCCTACCTGGCCGGGGTGCTGTTGCTGGTAGTGGTGGACGTGATGGGCCACAACGCCATGGGCGCCACGCGCTGGATCAACATCCCCGGGGTGATTCGCTTCCAGCCCTCGGAATTCATGAAGATCATCATGCCGGCGACCATCGCCTGGTACCTGTCCAAACGCACCTTGCCGCCGCATTTGAAGCACGTGGCAATCAGCCTGGTGCTGATTGGCGTGCCGTTCATCCTGATCGTGCGTCAGCCCGACCTGGGCACAGCCTTGCTGATTCTCGCCTCCGGCGCCTTCGTGCTGTTCATGGGTGGCCTGCGCTGGCGCTGGATCCTCAGCGTGCTGGCCGCGACGGTGCCGGTGGCGGTGGCGATGTGGTTCTTCGTCATGCACGACTACCAGAAGCAGCGGGTGCTGACCTTCCTCGACCCGGAAAGCGACCCGTTGGGCACCGGTTGGAACATCATCCAGTCCAAGGCGGCGATCGGCTCGGGCGGCGTGTTCGGCAAGGGCTGGCTGCTCGGCACTCAGTCGCACCTGGACTTCCTGCCGGAAAGCCACACCGACTTCATCATCGCCGTGCTTGGTGAGGAATTCGGCCTGGTCGGTATCTGCCTGCTGTTGATCGTCTACCTGCTGCTGATCGGCCGTGGCCTGATGATCACCGCCCAGGCACAGACCCTGTTTGGCAAGCTGCTTGCGGGCAGCCTGACCATGACCTTTTTTGTATACGTGTTCGTCAATATTGGAATGGTCAGCGGCCTTCTGCCCGTGGTGGGCGTGCCGCTGCCTTTCATCAGTTATGGCGGAACATCGTTGGTGACGCTGCTTTCAGCGTTTGGCGTTCTGATGTCGATCCATACGCACCGCAAATGGATCGCGCAGGTTTGAATAAGGTGAACAATTTCATGCAAGCAGTGCGTAACTGGGCTGCCCGTTGTGCGCCGTGGATCGGTGCGGTGGGCCTGTTCGGCGCTGTACAGCTGGCCCATGCCGGTGATTACGAGGGCTCGCCGCAGGTAACCGAGTTCGTTGGCGAAATGAGCCGCGACTATGGTTTTGCCCCTGAGCAACTGATGGGCGTGTTCCGTGAGGTACAGCGCAAGCAGTCGATCCTCGACGCCATTTCGCGCCCGGCCGAACGGGTAAAACCGTGGAAGGACTACCGGCCGATGTTCCTCACCGATGCGCGCATTGCCCGCGGTGTAGATTTCTGGCGCCAGCATGAGGCGGTATTGGCGCGTGCCGAGCAGGAATACGGCGTACCGGCGCAGTACATTGTCGCGATCATCGGCGTGGAAACCTTCTTCGGCCGCAATACCGGCAACTACCGCGTGATCGACGCCCTGTCGACCTTGGGCTTCGACTACCCGCCACGGGCCGAATTCTTCCGCAAGGAGCTGCGCGAGTTCCTGCTGCTGGCGCGTGAGGAACAGCTCGACCCCTTGACGCTCAAGGGCTCGTACGCCGGCGCCATGGGCTTGCCGCAGTTCATGCCAAGCAGTTTTCGCAACTACGCGGTGGACTTCGACGGCGACGGTCATATCAATATCTGGAACAACCCGGACGATGCCATCGGCAGCGTGGCCAGCTACTTCAAGCGCCACGGCTGGGTGGCTGGTGAGGGTGTGGTCAGCCGTGCCTGGATCGAAGGTGAGCGCGCAGACGAAGGCCTGACTACCGGCATCGAGCCGGTGAAAACGGTAGGGGAGTTGCGCGGGCTTGGCTGGTCGGTTCATGATTCGCTGCGCGATGATCTGCCGGTTACCGCCTTCCGTCTCGAGGGCGACAACGGCCCCGAGTACTGGATGGGCCTGAAGAACTTCTATGCGATCACTCGCTACAACCGCAGCGTGATGTATGCCATGGCGGTGCATCAGCTCGCGGAACAGCTGGTTCAAGTACGGGGCGTCAAGTAATGCGTGCAATCATTTCTGGCAACGCTTTCAAGCTGTTCACCTGCCTCGCCGTCGGCGTGGCGCTGGCCAGTTGCTCTTCCAACCGCCCGGCCCAGCAAAGCAGTGGCAATGTCGTGCGCAGCCAGCCGGGCCTGGACATCAACCGGGCGCACAAGGACGGCGCACCGTGGTGGGACGTGGATGTGAACAAGATCCCCGATGCCACGCCGACCGTGCATACCGGCAACTACAAGGCCAACCCGTACACGGTGCTGGGCAAGACGTACTACCCGATGCAGGACTCGCGCAACTACCGCGCCGAGGGCACGGCGTCGTGGTATGGCACCAAGTTCCACGGGCAAAACACCGCTAACGGCGAGCTGTACGACCTGTATGGCATGAGCGCGGCGCACAAGACCCTGCCGCTGCCGGCCTATGTGCGGGTGACCAACCTGGCCAACGGCCGTAGCGTGATCCTGCGGGTGAACGACCGTGGCCCGTTCTATTCCGACCGCATCATCGACCTGTCCTATGCCGCGGCGAAAAAGCTCGGCTATGCGGAGATCGGCACCGCGCACGTGCGCGTCGAGGGTATCGACCCGCAGCAGTGGTGGGCCCAGCGTGGCCAGACGCCGCCGATGGTGCTGAAAGAGCCACAAGTGGCGCAGACCCAAGCGATCCCGGCCAGCACCGGGCGCGTCGAGCAATGGACCCCGCCGCCACAGCAGCATGCGGCGCCGGTGGTGCCGGTTCAGGTAGGTGGCAACAATGTACCCGGCGGCAACGGCGGCAGCTTCCTGCAGGTAGGCGCTTTCGCCAACCCGGACGCTGCCGAGTTGCTGCGCTCCAAGCTCAGCACCATGGTCAGCGCGCCGGTGTTCATCAGCTCGATCGTGCGAAACCAGCAGACCCTGCACCGCGTGCGCCTGGGGCCGATTGGCAGCCAAGGTGAGATCCAGCAAGCACAAGACAGCATCCGCCTGGCGAACTTGGGGCAGGCCAAGCTGGTCACAGCTGACTGACTGTGGGAGCGGGCTTGCCCGGTCCTGCAGGGCAACTCCAAACTGTCGGTTTTGTCATGAATTGCCGGGCGCGCCCATGTACAATGACGGCTTTTGCCCGCAGCGACATAAAGCCGCACGTTCGCGGGCCAGGCCACCGGCCATAAAACTAGACTGACTGGCGCTGGGCACATGATCTTGCCCAGGGAACATCTCAGACCATTAGCGATTTTCGAGAGACGGATGAACATCACCAACCTTGCCAAACGACTTTGCCTGCCTGTACTGCTGATGATCACGCCTGCCGCCTTCGCGGCAGAGCAGATGACGCCGGCGCCACCGCAACTGGCAGCCAAGTCCTACGTACTCATGGACGCGTCCAGCGGCAACGTGCTGGTCGAGAACAACGGTGACGAGCGCCTGCCGCCAGCCAGCCTGACCAAGCTGATGACCGCCTACATCGCCACCCTGGACATCCGCCGTGGCCAAATCGGTGAGAACGACCCGGTTACCGTCAGCGAAAACGCCTGGCGTACCGGCGGTTCGCGCATGTTCATCAAAGTTGGCAGCCAGGTGACTGTCAGCGACCTGCTGCACGGCATCATCATTCAGTCCGGTAACGACGCCTCGGTCGCCTTGTCCGAGCACATCGCCGGCAGCGAAGATGCGTTTGCCGACATGATGAACAAGACGGCTGCCGACCTGGGCATGACCAACAGCCACTTCATGAACCCGACTGGCCTGCCGAACCCGGAGCACTACTCGTCGGCGCACGACATGGCGACCCTGGCCCGCGCGATCATCACCGTCGACCCGGCTCACTACGCGATCTACTCGCAGAAAGAGTTCTTCTGGAACAACATCAAGCAGCCCAACCGCAACCTGCTGCTGTGGCGTGACAAGACCGTCGATGGCCTGAAAACCGGCCACACCGACGAGGCTGGCTACTGCATGGTGGCTTCGGCCGTTCGCGATGGCCAGCGCCTGATCGCCGTGGTGTTCGGCACCAACAGCGAGCAGTCGCGTGCTGCCGAGACCCAAAAGCTGCTGACCTATGGCTTCCGCTTCTTCGAAACCCAGACCTTCTACCAGAAGGGCACCGAGCTGACCCAGGCTCCGGTCTGGAAGGGCGCCACCGGCCAGATCAAGGCTGGCCTGGCTGACGACCTCACCATGACTATGCCTAAAGGCCAATTGAAGCGCCTGCAGGCTTCGATGACCATGAACCCGCAGCTCACCGCACCGATCGCCAAAGGTGACGTGATCGGCAAAGTGGAAGTCAAACTGGACGAGAAAGTGGTTCACAGCGCCGACCTGATCGCCCTCGATGGCGTCGAGGAAGGTGGTTTCTTCCGCCGTATGTGGGATAGCATCCGTCTATTCTTCTACGGGTTGTTCAACTGATACGTGACCTGCATGCCCCCGCGTATCTCGCGGGGGCGTTGTTGTTGCCACGGCTTACGAGGCCGTTTCCGCCATGAGCGAACCAGACGTCAAGTCGCATAAGATCGAATTCCCTTGCGACGATTACCCGATCAAGGTAATCGGCGATACCGTTGTCGGTTTCAAGGACACGGTCATCGAGATTCTCAGCAAGCACGCCAAAGTCGACCTTTCCACCCTGGCCGAACGCCAGAGCAAGGAAGGCAAGTACACCACCGTGCAATTGCACATCGTTGCCGAAAGCGAGAACCAGCTGCACGATATCAACAGCGCCCTGCGCGCTACCGGCATCGTGAAAATGGTGCTCTGATGTCCGCTTGCCTCGGTTTTCGCGAGCTTGGCCTGCAGCCCTATGAACCGGTGCTGGAGGCCATGCGCCGTTTTACCGAGCAGCGCAGCCCGGACAGTCAGGATGAAATCTGGCTGGTCGAGCACCCCGCGGTCTTCACCCAGGGCCAGGCTGGCAAGGCCGAGCACCTGCTGGTGCCGGGCGACATCCCGGTGGTGCAGACTGACCGCGGTGGCCAGGTGACCTATCATGGCCCCGGTCAGCAGGTGGCCTACCTGCTGCTGGACGTGCGCCGGCTGGGCTTTGGCGTGCGTGAGCTGGTCAGCCGTATCGAACAGGCCTTGATCGGCCTGCTCGCCAGTTACGACGTGCAGGCATCGGCCAAGCCCGATGCTCCGGGCGTCTATGTCGATGGAGCGAAAATCGCCTCCCTCGGCCTGCGAATCCGCAACGGCCGTTCGTTCCACGGCCTTGCCCTGAACGTGGACATGGACCTTGCGCCATTCCGCCGAATCAACCCCTGCGGCTATGCGGGGCTGGCCATGACCCAGCTGCGCGATCTGGCAGGCCCGATCGAACTCGACGAGGTCAGGACAAGGCTGCGCGGACAGCTGGTCAAGCACCTCGACTACGCTGAGCAGACGACCCTCACGGGCGGAATCGACTGAATATGACAACTGTGCAAGAAGCCGTGCCGAACCTGATACCTACCCAGGATGCCACCCCGCGCCCAGCGCCAAAGAAGGTGGAAGCTGGGGTCAAGCTGCGTGGCGCCGACAAGGTGGCGCGCATCCCGGTAAAAATCATCCCTACCGACGAGTTGCCGAAAAAGCCTGACTGGATCCGCGTGCGGATCCCGGTGTCGCCCGAGGTAGACCGCATCAAGCAACTGCTGCGCAAGCACAAGCTGCACAGCGTGTGCGAAGAGGCCTCCTGCCCGAACCTGGGCGAGTGCTTCTCCGGTGGTACCGCTACCTTCATGATCATGGGTGACATCTGCACCCGTCGTTGCCCGTTCTGCGACGTTGGCCACGGCCGGCCGAAACCGCTGGACCTGGACGAGCCGAAAAACCTGGCTGTCGCGATTGCCGACCTGCGCCTGAAGTATGTGGTGATCACCTCGGTGGACCGCGACGACCTGCGTGACGGCGGTGCCCAGCACTTTGCCGACTGCATCCGCGAAATCCGCGCATTGTCGCCGGGTGTGCAACTGGAAACCCTGGTGCCGGACTACCGTGGCCGCATGGACGTTGCGTTGGAGATTACCGCGCAAGAGCCGCCAGATGTGTTCAACCACAACCTCGAAACCGTACCGCGCCTGTACAAGGCCGCACGCCCAGGCTCGGACTACGACTGGTCGCTGGACCTGCTGCAGAAGTTCAAGCAGATGGTGCCGCACGTACCGACCAAGTCGGGCTTGATGCTCGGCCTGGGCGAGACCGACGAAGAAGTGATCGAGGTGATGCACCGCATGCGTGAGCATGAAATCGACATGCTCACCCTCGGCCAGTACCTGCAGCCATCGCGCAGCCACCTGCCGGTACAACGTTTCGTGCACCCGGACACCTTCGCCTGGTTCGCCGAAGAAGGTTACAAGATGGGCTTCAAGAACGTTGCCTCCGGCCCGCTGGTGCGCTCTTCGTACCACGCCGACCAACAGGCTCACGAAGCCAAGATCAAGCTCTGAGCCTAGCGCAGAGCGACCTATGCCGATGCACGCCGTAAGGCGGCATCGGCATTTTTGTTTGTGCCACACGCGCTGCAAGGAGCCGCGATGAATTGCGCCGAAACCTTTCAACCCAGCCTGCCAGCCGCACTGCCGGCCAACGCCTGCTTTGCCATTGTCGCCCCGGCGGGTGCGGCGCGTCTGGATACGCACAAGGTCAGCCAGTGGTTCGCTGACCGTGGCTACCGTTGTCGTATCTACCCGGGGGCCCTGCAAGCCCAGGGTTACCTGGCCGGGCCGGACCAACAGCGCCTGCAGGACCTGCACGATGCCTTTGCCGACCCGTCCATCGACGCCATCCTGTGCATGCGTGGTGGCTACGGCAGCATGCGCTTGCTCGACCAGCTCGACTTCGAGCTGGTTCGGCGCAACCCTAAGCCGTTGATCGGTTACAGCGACATCACTGCGTTGCACACGGCGATCTACCGGCATGCCGGGCTGGTTACCTTCCATGGGGGGATGCTCAATGCCGACCTGTTGGGGGCGAAGTTGCCACCGACCGAGTCGTCGTTGCTGGCGCAATTGGGCGGGCATGTGCGGGCAGGCGAGCAGATCGCGCACCCGGCGGACTATGCCTTGAGCAGTGTGTTGCCGGGAGCGGCCAGCGGGCCGCTGCTGGGCGGCAACCTGTCTATGTTGGGTGCGACCATGGGGACCCTTGCCGAACTGGATACCCAGGGGTGCATCCTGTTCATCGAGGACGTCAACGAGCCGTTGTACCGGGTGGACCGGTTGCTGACCCAGTTGCGTCTGGCAGGCAAGCTGGAGGGGGTGAAAGGTGTGCTGGTGGGGGACTTTGCCGGGATTACCACGGCGGCGTTGGCGCCGTTGCTGGAGGACACTTTCGCGCCGCTGGGTGTGCCGGTGCTGGCGGGGTGGCGCAGTGGGCATTGCGACCCGAATGTATGTTTGCCGCTGGGGGCTCGGGTCAGGCTGGACAGTGATCGGCAGAGCTTGGTGCTGGAGCAGGACTTGTACAAGGCTTGAGATTGCCGGGGCTGCGTTGCAGCCCATCGCGACACAAGGTCGCTCCCACCAGAGCGATGCGATCCTCCTGTGGGAGCGGCCCGGGCAATCTCACTGCTGGCGCAAGCTCTCGAGCAGCTTGTGGGTCGGGTATCCATCCGCCGGCCACCCCAGCCCCTGCTGGGCATTACGGATTGCCTTGCGGGTGTTGGCGCCGATAATGCCATCGGCATTGCCCGCATCATGCCCACGGCTGTTCAGCAGGTTCTGCAACTCCATGCGCTCGCTGCGGCTGAGCGGCAAGTCTTCCTTCGGCCAAGCGCCGGCAATGAAGCCCCAGCCGCTAAAGCGGTCACCCAACAGGCTCACTGCCAGCGCGTAGGACGACGAGTTGTTGTACTTGAGAATGGCGCGGAAGTTGTCCAGTACCAGGAACGCCGGGCCGCGCGCGCCAGCCGGCAGCAGCAGGGCGGCAGACAGCTGGTTGCTACCGGCCGGCAGCTGGGTGCCTGCTGGCAGTTTCACGCCCATCGCCAGCCATTCGCTCACCGGTTTGCGCAGCGCGCCATCGGCCTGCCAGAAGTCGAAACCAGCCGGCACCTGTACCTCGAAGCCCCACGGCTGACCACGCTTCCAGCCCGAGCTTTGCAGGTAATGCGCGGTCGAGGCCAGGGCGTCCGGTGTGCTGTTCCAGATGTCGCGGCGGCCATCACCGTCGAAGTCCACGGCATGGGTGTTGTAGGTGGTCGGGATGAACTGGGTCTGGCCCATGGCGCCGGCCCACGAACCGCGCATGGCCTCGGGCTGGATGTCGCCATGCTGAATGATCTGTAGCGCGGCGATGAGCTGGTCCTGGGCGAACTGCGGGCGGCGGCCCTCATAGGCCAGGGTGGCCAGCGAGCGGATCACCGACTTGTTGCCCTGGAACTGGCCAAAGTTGCTTTCCATGCCCCACACCGCGACCAGCACCTGGCGGTCGACGCCATAGCGTTGTTCGAGGCGGGTCAGCAGTTCGGCGTTCTGCTCCAGCAGCTTCTTGCCGTTGCGCACGCGCAGGGGCGATAGGGCGCCTTCGAGGTATTCCCATACCGGGCGGGTGAACTCCGGCTGGCTGCGGTCGGCCTTGATCACGTCCATATCGGGGGTGACGCCGAGGAAGGCTCGGTCGAAGGTGCTCGGCGAGATGCCGGCTTGCAGGGCTTGCTGGCGGAAGCCTGCCTGCCACTGGGCGAAGGTTTGCAGAGGCTGGATTTCAGTGCTGACGTCAGGCGTTATGCCGGGCACAGTCACCACTGGAGCGGGTTGGGCAGGGGCCAGCGGCAGTGCGTCGGCGGCGGTGGGTTTTTCCGCGCAGGCCACAAGCAGGATGAAGCTGGAGGCCGCGATCAGCTGGCGGGTTTCCCAACGGGGGAGAAGACGGAAGAGCATGCACAGATCCAGAATTGCAGGTCAGGTGACGACCATACCATGCCTGCGCTTGCGATGCTTTCATGCCGCCAAAAAGTAGGAAGCCTCCCAATCTCTCGATTGGAAGGCTTCGCGGCGGTAGCTGCCTTTGCCCTTGTCGGGTTGTTCCTGGCGACAGCGGAACAGGGGCTGGGCGATGATCGACTTGGCCTTGTTGGGGCCGTGTTTTTTCGGCTTTTTGCTCATGGCGGGGTTCCCCGGTTGGGTGGGTTTCGGGGCGCACTGTAGGGCGTGGTGCGGGGTGGGGCCAATTGATTGTGTTTATGGCCGCGAAAGGGCTGCAAAGCAGCCCCCATTACTCAGGGGGGAGGGTCAGGCGCTGCCCAGCCATCAACAGTGATAGCCGCGCCAGGCCCGTCCAGGGCGATCCCTCGGCCTGGCCCTTGATTTGCGCATCGATGCGCTGGGCGTCCTGCAGCAACTGCGCCCAGCGCTGCGCCGAGAGGCGCTGCAGGGCCTTGCTGACCAGCGGCCTGCGTTTGTCCCAGACAGGCGGGCGGGCCTGGCTGAAGGCTTTGTCCAGCGGCACGCCCTGGCTGAACTGTTGGGCCAACCCAGCCAGCTGACGCAGCTCGCGGGCCAGGGCCCAGAGGATGACTGGCGGCTCCACACCCTCACCGCGCAAGCCTTCGAGCATGCGCAGCGCATGTGCAGCTTCGCCGTTGAGAATGGCATCGACCAGGCCGAAGACATCGAAGCGGGCACTGTCGGCCACGGCGGCCTGCACGGTTTCCACGGTGATTTGGCTGCCTTCGGCCAGCAATTTGAGCTTTTCGATTTCCTGCGCGGCTGCCAGCAGGTTGCCTTCCACGCGGGCGGCAATCAGGTCGACGGCGTCACGCTGTGCTGATAAACCGGCCTGTTGCAGGCGCTGGTTGATCCACTGCGGCAACTGGTGCACATCCACCGGCCAGATCTGGATGAACTGGCAGTGGGCGCCTTCGATCAATGCCTTGCCCCACTTGGTCTTCTGCGCACTGCCGTCGAGCTTGGGCAGGCTGATCAGCAGCAGGGTGTCTTCGGCAGGGTTGGCGCAGTACTCCATCAGCGCGGCGGCGCCCTTGTCACCGGGCTTGCCCGAGGGCAGGCGCAGTTCCAGCAGGCGGCGTTGGGCGAACAGCGAGAGGCTGGCGCCAGCCTGGAGCAGCGTGCCCCAGTCGAAGTTGGCGTCGGCACTGAATACCTGGCGTTCGTCGAAACCTTGCTGCCGCGCGGCATTGCGGATGGCGTCGGCGGCTTCCTGGCACAGCAGCGGGTCGTCGCCGCTGACCACGTAGACCGGTGCCAGGGCGCCTTGCAGGTGCTTGTTGAGTTGGGCGGGGGCGAGCTTCATGGGGAACAGGCGGGGCACCCGAGGGCGCCCCGCACGGGCTTAGTTGCCCGGTACTTCCAGTGGCGATTGCTGAGGTGTTTCGGCTTGCTGGCGGCGGGCAGCCTCCAACGCGGCAGCTTCGGCTTTGGCGCGCTCGTCGGCTTTACGCTGCAGCTCGTCCAGCTGGGACGGGGTCAGCATTTGCAAACGCACGACCATGCCGTTGACCAGGTCGCGGCGCATTTCTTCACGGGCGCGGTTGGCTTCCTGCTCGGAACCGGTGATGTTCGAGCCGTCACGCACGTAGATCTTGCGCACTTCCAGCTTGTCGCTCATCAGCTCCAGGTTATTCAGGCCCTGGATGCTGTAGTTCAGCTCTGTGGTCAGCTCGTACTCGGCGGTACGGTTGCCACTGTTGTAAGTGGCCGAGCGCTCACGCTCCTGTTCGTTGGTCAGCACCAGGCGATACGGTGCACCTGCGTGCACGTTGACGCCGCTACGTTCCAGTACTTCACGCAGTTGAACCACGGTCGGGCCGTAGGCATTGCGTGCGCTGACGTCCATTTCCTTCACGCTCAGCTCGGTGGAGCCGGTGCCGCGCAGCTGGAAACCGCAGGCGCTCAGCATGACCGCCAGGCCGATTACCAGCAAATTGCGTTTGATCATGTTGTTGCTCCCTTGTGGGCCTGTTCCGCCCACCCGCAGCCAATGCGGGTGGGCGTTTTCATCAGTTGGCGACGATGTTGACCAGCTTGCCCGGTACCACGATGACCTTGCGGATGGTCAGACCATCAATGAAGCGCAGGACATTCTCGTTGCTGCGGGCAGCGGCCTCGACTTCTTCGCGGCTGGCAGCGGCAGGCATTTCGACCTGGCCGCGCAGTTTACCGTTGACCTGAACCACCAGGGTAATGGTGTCCTGCACCAGCGCTTGTTCGTCGACGCTCGGCCAGGCGGCATCGATCACCGACCCTGCGTGGCCCAGTTGCTGCCACAGCTCGTGGGAGATGTGCGGGGTGATCGGCGCCAGCAGCAAGGTGACGGCTTCCAGGCCTTCCTGCAGCAGGGCGCGGTCCTGTTCGGTGGCTTGCGGGGCCTTTTCCAGCACGTTCATCACGGTCATCACCTGGGCGATGGCGGTGTTGAACTTGTGGAACTGGCCCACGTCGGTGCTGGCCTGCTTGATGGCAGCGTGAATGGCGCGGCGGATGACCTTTTGCGCGTCGTCCAGGGTGGCAACATCCAGCTTGCCTGGCAGGCCCTGGCTGACGTGAGCCTGAGCCAGGCGCCAGACACGGCGCAGGAAGCGGCTGGCGCCTTCGACGCCGGAGTCGGACCATTCCAGGCTCATGTCGGGCGGCGAGGCGAACATCATGAACAGGCGGCAGGTGTCGGCGCCGTAGGCTTCGATCATGGACTGCGGGTCGACGCCGTTGTTCTTCGACTTCGACATCTTTTCGGTGCCACCGATTTCCACCGGCAGGCCGTCGGTCTTCAGGCGTGCGCCAATGATCTTGGCCTTGGCATCGCGCTCGATTTCGACATCGGCTGGGTTGAACCAGTCCTTGCCGCCGTTGCTGGCCACACGGTAGTAGGTCTCGGCGACCACCATGCCCTGGGTCAGCAGGTTCTTGAACGGCTCGTTCGAGGTCACCAGGCCTTCGTCACGCATCAGCTTGTGGAAGAAGCGCGCGTACAGCAGGTGCAGGATCGCGTGCTCGATGCCACCGATGTACTGATCCACCGGCAGCCAATGGTTGGCGGCTTTCGGGTCGACCAGGCCTTTGTCGTAGTTTGGCGAGGCGTAGCGGGCGAAGTACCAGGACGACTCGACGAAGGTGTCCATGGTGTCGGTTTCGCGCTTGGCCGCGGTGCCGCATTTCGGGCAGGTGCATTCGTAGAATTCAGGCATGCGCGCCAGTGGCGAGCCGGCGCCGTCCGGCACCACGTTCTCCGGCAGGATAACCGGCAGCTGGTCTTCCGGCACCGGTACGTCGCCGCAGGACGGGCAGTGGATGATCGGGATCGGGCAGCCCCAGTAGCGCTGACGGCTGATACCCCAGTCGCGCAGGCGGAACTGGGTACGCGATTTGCCCAGTTCCTTGCGGATCAGGGCTGCTTCGATGGCGTCGAAGGCGCCAGCGAAGTCCAGGCCGTCGAACTCGGCGGAATTGATCAGTTGGCCGTGCTCGCCATAGGCGGCCTGCCACTCGCTGCCGACTTCATCGCCAGCGCTGGTGCGCACCACGGCCTTGACCGGCAGGTTGTACTTGTGGGCGAACTCGAAGTCGCGCTCGTCGTGGGCTGGCACGGCCATGACCGCGCCATCGCCGTAGTGCATCAGCACGTAGTTGGCGACCCATACCGGCAGCTTCTCGCCAGTCAGCGGGTGCTCGACCAGCAGGGAAGTGGCCATGCCCTTCTTCTCCTGGGTGGCCATGTCGGCTTCGGCAACGCTGCCGCTCTTGCATTCGTCGATGAACGCCTGCAGCGCCGGGTTGCCCTGGGCGGCTTGGGTGGCCAACGGGTGCTCAGCGGCGACGGCGACGTAGGTGGCGCCCATCAGCGTGTCGGGACGGGTGGTGAAGACCTTCAGCGTACCTTCATGGCCAATGCTGGCCTGGTCGTACGGGAACTGGACTTCCATGCCGCGCGACTTGCCGATCCAGTTGCGCTGCATGGTCTTGACCTGTTCAGGCCAGCCCGGCAGCTCGTCGAGGCTTTCCAGCAGCTCGTCGGCGTAGTCGGTGATGCGGAAGTAGTACATCGGGATTTCGCGCTTTTCGATCAGCGCGCCCGAACGCCAGCCACGGCCGTCGATGACCTGTTCGTTGGCCAGTACGGTCTGGTCCGCCGGGTCCCAGTTCACGGTGCCGTTCTTGCGGTAGATGATGCCTTTCTCGAACAGGCGGGTGAACAGCCACTGCTCCCAACGGTAGTAGTCGGGTTTGCAGGTGGTGACTTCACGTGCCCAGTCGATGGCCAGGCCCAGGCTCTTGAGCTGGGTCTTCATGTAGTCGATGTTTTCGTACGTCCACTTGGCCGGGGCGACGTTGTTTTTCATCGCCGCGTTTTCCGCGGGCATGCCGAAAGCGTCCCAGCCCATCGGTTGCAGGACGTTCTTGCCCAGCATGCGCTGGTAGCGGGCAATCACGTCACCGATGGTGTAGTTGCGCACGTGGCCCATGTGTAGCTTGCCGCTCGGGTACGGGAACATCGATAGGCAATAGTAAGTGTCTTTGCCTGGCTGTTCGGTAACAGCGAACGATTGTTGCTCGTCCCAGAACTTCTGGGCGGCGGCTTCGATATCACGGGGCGTGTATTGTTCGTGCATGGCTACTTTTGGCTGAGAGAGAAGAGACCTTGTTCCAGGCAGCGGAACCTCGCTGCGTCCGGCACTCCGGTGTCGTTTAGAGTGAACGCCGTAGCATACAGCAGCGCTGTGCATCGTGGGAAACCTTCGTTGCGAATGCCCGCTGGTCGCGGCGTCCGGCTGCTTTTCATAGCGCCGCTAAGCTCAGGTGTGGGGGGAGATATTCTTTATCTTCAATGAGGTGAACGGATGGGAGAGACGCAGCTACCCGCTATGAAACCGGAGCTTTACGAACGCCTGATCGACCGGCTTGGCCTGGCACTGGAAGTGGCCAGGACCTCGGTACGATTGCGCGACGAGATGCCAGCCGAGCTGGAGTTGCGTGGCCTGAGCCACGCAGAGTTCGAAGTGATCAGGGCCTACCTGGAATCCCTCCCGGAGCGCCACAATGCCTCTGTTGGCAGTTACCCACAAGCGGAGCCGACATCGGCCAAGATCATTTGGCTCAAGGACAAGAAACGCCCCGCCAGTACGGCGAGATCCAGGACGCTGCCACATCGCTAGCCGTTCAGGACGCCAGGCGCAGGCCATCGCGCGCCGGTTCTTCAATATCACACAACTCAGATCGACGCCGGAGCGCACTTGTTGACCGGCGTCGATCCTTCTAGGCTGCACGCCTGCCAAGGAGGTGTGGCCGATGCCGATCCGATTTTTCATCAAACAATGGCTGATGCCGCCGGGCGTCTTGTTCCTGCTGCTGCTTGCGGCTTGGTGGCTGCGTACGCGGCGGCCACGGCTGGCGGTGCTGTGCTTTGCCGTGGGGTTGGGTGGCCTATGGTTGATGAGCCTGCCGCTGGTGGTGCAGGAAACGGCTCGGCAACTGGAAACCGAGCCGCCACTGGTGGTGGGCGACTGGGCAGGCCTGGCGAGCCGGGCCGATGCCATTGTGGTGCTGGGCGCGGGGCGCGAACGCGGTGACCCGGCTTGGGGCGGCAGTGACCAGCCCACCGCCACGGCACTTGAGCGCATGCGCTTTGCTGCGCGATTGGCCAAGGCCTCGGGCCTGCCAGTGTTGACCAGTGGCGGGCTGCATTACGGCACGCCGCCCAGTGAGGCTCGGCTGATGGCTGATCGCCTGCAGGAAGACTTCGCTGTCGCGGTGAAGTGGCGCGAAGAGGCCAGCCGCACGACCTGGGAAAATGCCCAGCTGACGGCCAAGGTGCTGCAGCCGTTGGGGATTCGCCGGGTGGTGCTGGTGACCCAGGCCTGGCACATGCAACGCTCGCGCTGGAGCTTTGAACAGGCGGGGTTCGAGGTGGTGTCGGCGCCGGTGGGGTTCCTGGGGCGCGATCATGCGCGGCCGTTTGCCGGTTTGCTGCCGGAGAGTCGGGCGATTTGGCAGAGCGGGCAGTTGCTCAATGAAGTGGTGGGGTTGGTGGGGTATCGGGTGTTCTACTGATTCACCGGCTCGCGCTCCCTCTGTGGGAGCGCGTATCGCCAATCAGACGGTTTTGGCTATGCGGCCTGCCAGCAACGCCCAACCCAGCAGCAGCGCACAGACAATCGCCAGCGGCCACGAACGCCATTGCAGGTAAGGCGTCAGTTGCTGCATCGGTACTACTTCGCCATACAGCACGGCTTGCTGGAACTGCGGAATCTGCGTGGTAATGCGGCCAAATGGGTCGATCAGCGCAGTCACGCCGTTGTTGGTAGCGCGGATCATCCAGCGGCCGGCTTCCAGTGCGCGCATCTGGGCCATCTGCAGGTGCTGCAAGGGGCCGATCGATTTGCCGAACCAGGTATCGTTGCTGATGGTCAGCAGCAGGTCGCTGCGCGCGGCCAGACCGGCGGCGAACTCGGGGTAGACCACCTCATAACAGATGTACGGCGCAATCTGGTAACCCTTGGCCTGCAGCAGCGGCTGGTCTTCCGGCCCGCGGGCAAAGTCCGACATGGGCAGGTTGAAGAACTCGATGGCGCCACGCAGCAGGTCTTGCAGCGGTACATATTCGCCAAACGGCACCAGCTTCTGCTTGAGGTAGGTGCCATCGCCTTCGCCGGTGACGGTGATGCCGTTGTAGTAGCGGCGCTGGTGATGCACTTCTTCACGCACCGGCACGCCGGTGATCAGTGCCGAATGCCGCTCGGCGGCGAAGCGCCCCATCACGTCGATGTAGCCTTGCGCCTGGTCCTTGAGTACCGGCACTGCAGTTTCCGGCCACACCAACAGGTCCACCGGCTTGGAGCTGAAGCTCAGGTCGCGGTACAGCGCCAGTTGCGCGTCGATGTGTGCCGGGTCCCATTTCAGGTCCTGCTCGACGTTGCCCTGGATTGCCGCCACTTTCAGCGGGTCGCCAGCCGGCTTGGTCCAGGCATGGCCCTTGAGCGCCAGGCCCAGCACCCAAGGGGCCAGTAGCAGTACAGTGGCCACCGCCAGGAACGAGGGGCGGGCGCGCAGGCGGTGCAGGTTGCACAGCAGGGCAGCGGTGAGGGCCAGGGTGAAGGATATGAGCCACACGCCGCCCAGTGGTGCCAGGCCGGCCAGTGGGCCGTCCAGCTGGCTGTAGCCGGCGTAGAGCCAAGGGAAGCCGGTCAGGAACCAGCCGCGGAAGGCCTCTTGCAGCAGCCACAGGGCGGCGAAGCACAGGGCGTCGGCCAGTGGCGCTTCGTTGCGCCGTAGCCAGCGCGCCCATAACCAGGTGGGCAGGGCAAAGAACCACGCCAGGGCGGCGAAAAACGCCAACAGCAGCAGAATGGCCAACAGCGGCGAGGCGCCGCCATAGGTGTTCATGCTGACGTAGATCCACCAGGTGCCAGCGCCATACAGGCCAAAACCGAACCACCAGCCACGCCACATGGCCTGGCGCGGGCTGAGCTCGCGTAAGCCGAGGTAGAGCATGGCGATGGACAGCACGGCCAGCGGCCAGATGTCGAACGGCGCCAAGGCCAGTAGGGTGGAAGCACCGGCCGCCAGGGCCAGCAGGTTACCGGGCCAGCCGGGGCGGGTGATCCAACGCATGTTTGTCCTTAACGGGTGATCGGGGTCAGGCGCAGCAAGTGTATCCGCCGGCTGTCGGCGTTGAGAATACGGAACTTGTAAGACCCGATCTCGGTGGTTTCGTTGCGCTTGGGCAGGTGGCCAAAGGCGCTCATCACCAGGCCGCCGACCGTGTCGAACTCGTCATCGGAGAACTCGCTGTCGAAGAACTCGTTGAAGTTCTCGATCGGGGTAAGCGCCTTGACCAGGAAATCACCGCTGGGCAGCGGCTTGATGTAGCTGTCTTCCTCGACGTCGTGCTCGTCCTCGATGTCGCCGACGATCTGCTCAAGCACGTCCTCGATGGTGACCAGGCCCGCTACACCGCCATATTCGTCGATGACGATGGCCATGTGGTTATGGTTGGCGCGGAACTCGCGCAGCAACACGTTCAGGCGCTTGGACTCGGGCACGAAGGTGGCCGGGCGCAGCAGGTCCTTGATGTTGAAGCTGTCGCCGTTCTCCTTGAGGATCAACGGCAGCAGGTCTTTGGCGAGCAGGATCCCGAGCACATCGTCATGGCTTTCGCCGATGACCGGGTAGCGCGAGTGCGCGGCGTCGATCACCGCCGGCAGGAACTCGCGTGGCGACTGACCTGCCTTGATGCTGTTCATCTGCGAGCGCGGCACCATGATGTCGCGCACCTGCAGGTCGGCGACCTGGATGGCGCCTTCGACGATGGTCAGTGCTTCGCTGTCCAGCAGTTTGTTCTGATGGGCTTCGCGCAGCAGCTCAAGCAGCTCCTGGCGGTTTTTCGGCTCATGGGCAAAAGCCTGGGTCAGTTTACCCAACCAGGACTTCTGCCCGTTGCTCGATCGATCTTCGCTCATGGCGGTTCTCGTGATCCTTCGTGTATCAGTGTGTGATTGTGTCGGTTTCATCGTCGGCGTACGGGTCGGGGTGACCCAGTTCTGCCAGCAATTCCCGTTCCAGGCCTTCCATTTCCTCGGCTTCCTCATCCTCGATGTGGTCGTAGCCGAGCAGGTGCAGGCAACCGTGCATGACCAGGTGTGCCCAGTGCGCTTCCAGCGATTTGCCCTGTTCGGCCGCTTCGCGCTCGACCACCGCCACGCAGATCACCAGGTCGCCCAGTAGCGGGATATCGAGCAGGTCATCGGGCACATCGGCCGGGAACGACAGCACGTTGGTCGCGTAGTCTTTGTGCCGGTAGGTGTGGTTCAGCTCGCGGCCTTCGGCTTCGTCGACCAGGCGAATGGTCATTTCAGAGTCGGCGGTGCGCTGGCGCAGGGCCAGTTCGCACCAGCGGCGGAAGGCGGCGTCATCCGGGGCGGCGGCATCCGTGGCCCGTTGGATATCAAGTTCAAGCATCTTTGCCGGGCGCCTCGGGCTTGTTCTGGCGGCCTTCGAAGCGGTCGTAGGCCTCGACGATGCGCTGCACCAGTGGGTGACGAACCACATCTTTGGGTTGGAAGTGGGTGAAGCTGATACCCGGAACGTCCTCGAGCACCTCGATGACGTGTGCCAGGCCCGACTTGGTGCCCCGTGGCAGGTCGACCTGGGTGATGTCACCGGTGATCACCGCCGTGGAGCCGAAGCCGATGCGGGTGAGGAACATTTTCATCTGTTCCAGCGTGGTGTTCTGGCTTTCGTCGAGGATGATGAAGCTGTTGTTCAGGGTGCGGCCTCGCATGTAGGCCAGCGGGGCGATCTCGATCACCTGGCGTTCGATCAGCTTGGCCACGTGTTCGAAGCCGAGCATTTCGTACAGCGCGTCGTACAGTGGGCGCAGGTACGGGTCGATCTTCTGTGCCAGGTCGCCGGGCAGGAAGCCGAGCTTTTCACCCGCCTCGACCGCCGGGCGCACCAGCAGGATGCGGCGCACCTGTTCGCGCTCCAGCGCGTCCACGGCGCAGGCCACGGCCAGGTAGGTCTTGCCGGTACCGGCCGGGCCGATGCCGAAGTTGATGTCGTTGGCCAGGATTTCCTTCACGTAGCGCTGCTGGTTGAGCCCGCGCGGGCGGATGTTGCCCTTGCGCGTGCGCAACGACACGCTGACCTCGTTGACGGCCGGGTTGTCGATGTTCTCGACGGCCGATTCCTGCAGGTACAGGTGCACGGTTTCCGGCGACAGGTCGGTGGCCTTGGTCTCGCGGTAGAGACGGCGCAGCAGCTGTTCGGCAGCGGAGGTGGTCCTGGGTTCGCCGATCAGTTCGAACTGATTGCCGCGGTTGCGGATTTCGATGGCCAGGCGCTGTTCGATCAGGCGCAGGTGCTCGTCGAACTGGCCGCACAAGTTGGCGAAACGGTGGGCCTCGAAGGGCTCGAGGATGAAACGATGGGGTTCTATGGGTGCGTTCAAGGTCGTTTTTAGCCGCTCGACGGCGATGGATGTGAACTCAAGAATAACCCTTGAATGGCAGTGGCGAAAGCACTGAAACGTTCAACGGTATGTGCGGCCTGTTCCGGCCTCGTCGCGGGTTTACCCGCGAGCAGGCCGGCACTGCTATGATGCCCGCCTTTTCTTACGCATGTGTTATCCCGTCGAACATGAGCAAACGCGAACCTGCCATCTATAAAGTGATCTTCCTCAACCAGGGGCAGGTCTTCGAGATGTACGCCAAGCAGATCTACCAGAGCGACCTATGGGGTTTTCTGGAAATCGAGGAGTTCGTGTTCGGCGAGCGCTCGCAACTGGTGGTGGACCCGAGCGAGGAGAAGCTCAAGAGCCAGTTCGAGGGCGTTATCCGCAGTTTCGTGCCGATGCATGCGATTGTGCGCATCGATGAGGTGGAGCGACTGGGCACGGCGAAAATCAGCGAAGCCAAGGGTGGCGGCAATGTCATGCCGTTCCCGATGCCGATGCCGGAAAAGTAACCCTCAGGGGAGTGGCGAGAACGGCGTGCGGCCTTCGGCGTTCTGCAGTTCCAGCAGGTATTTGCGGAAGATCTGGCCGAGCACCTGGGTGGCATGCTCCAGCTCGTCGCGGGGCATTTGCTCGGTCACTTCGTCGGCCATGTCCAGTGCATCTTCGGCGCCATTGACCGCGGCCATCTTCAGCAGAATGTAGGCCTGTACGTTGTTGGCCTTGACCCCTTCACCATGGAAGAACATGGCACCCAGGCGATACTGGGCATCAGCCTGGCCTTGCAGCGAAGCCTTCTGGAACCAGTCCAGGGCTTTGTCGAGTTTTTTTGGCGTTTGCGTGTAGTAGTACTCGCCCAGTTCGAACTGCGCCTGGGCATCCCCCGCGGTTGCCGTCTGCTCACAGGCCTTGAGGGCGTTTGCCAGGTCTTCAGGCTGAACGTTCAAGGTGCAGCGGCCCGTCGCCGGAATCAGCAACGAGTTACCGCCCTCCGCCAAGGCCAGCAGGGGCTGAAGAAGCAACAGGCAGCCCAGGGTCAGGGCGCGGCCGGTGCGGTTCATGGGGATCGACTTACCTCTGCAAAGCTGCGGCCAATGTCTCTGGTGGCACATTATGGGATAAGCAGCGCCAACCTTACAAAGTTTTACTCGAATTTCTGCTTGGTTGGGGGCGTCAGCTGATTGTGCGCGGTCTTTTGTTGCCTCTACCAGCCTCTGTGGGCGCGGCCTTGTGTCGCGATAGGGCTGCGCAGCAGCCCCATAATTTCAGCAAAAATGCATCAATCGCTGGGGCCGCTTTGCGCCCCTATCGCGACGCAAGGCCGCTCCCACAAAGGGGAGCAGCTGCTTATTTCAGCGCTGCAAAAGCCTTTTCAGCCGCATCCAGGGTGATCTGCAGCTCCTTGTCGCCATGGGCGATGGAGGTGAAGCCCGCCTCGAACGCGCTCGGCGCCAGGTACACGCCACCGTCGAGCATCAGGTGGAAGAAGCGCTTGAAGCGTTCGGCATCGCTGGCCATCACGTCTTCGAAGGTGACAATGTCGTCAGCGCCGCTGAAGTACAGGCCGAACATGGCACCGGCCTGGGTGGTGACGAATGGTACGCCAGCAGCATCGGCGCGCTGCTGCAGGCCGTCGAGCATGCGGCTGGTGTAGTCGGTCAGTTCGGCGTGGAAGCCTGGGCGGCTGATCAGCTTCAGGGTGGTCAGGCCGGCGGCCATGGCCAGCGGGTTGCCCGACAGGGTGCCCGCCTGGTAGACCGGGCCGAGCGGGGCGATGCAGCCCATGATTTCGCGTTTGCCGCCGAAGCAGCCGACCGGCATGCCGCCGCCGACGATCTTGCCGAAGGTGGACAGGTCCGGCTTGATGCCATAGTGGCCCTGGGCGCCACCGAGCGAGACGCGGAAGCCGGTCATCACTTCGTCGAAGATCAGCACCACGCCATGCTTGTCGCACTGCTCGCGCAGGCCTTCAAGGAAGCCCGGCGCCGGGGGGACGCAGTTCATGTTGCCAGCCACCGGCTCGACAATGATGCAGGCCACGGTCTGGCCGACTTCTGCCAGTGTCTTCTCGACCGCGGCGATGTCGTTGAACGGCAGGGTCAGGGTGTGCTTGGCGAAGTCCGCCGGCACGCCTGCCGAGCTTGGCACGCCTTGGGTCAGCAAGCCGGAGCCGGCTTTTACCAGCAGGCTGTCAGAGTGGCCGTGGTAGCAGCCTTCGAACTTGATGATGGCGTCACGGCCGGTGTAGCCACGGGCCAGGCGGATGGCGCTCATGGTGGCTTCGGTGCCCGAGCTGACCATGCGCACCATTTCCATGGACGGCACCAGCGAGCAGACCAGGTCGGCCATGTCGGTTTCCATGGCGGTCGGTGCGCCATAGGACAGGCCGTGCTCCAGTTGCTTGCGTACCGAGTCCAATACGTCCGGGTGGCCGTGACCGAGGATCATCGGGCCCCAGGAGCCAACGTAGTCGACGTAGCGCTTGTCGTCCTCGTCAACGACATAGGCGCCTTCGGCATGCTTGAAGAACAGCGGCGTGCCGCCAACGCTCTTGAAAGCGCGGACCGGCGAGTTGACGCCACCGGGGATGTGCTTCTGGGCTTTGGCGAACAGGTCTTCGGAACGGGACATGGAAGTTCTCTCGAAATCAGGATGCGAACAAGGCATTGAAGGCGCGGGCGCGGCGGGTGACTTCCTGCGCGCTGTCGGCGCCGAACAGGCCGTGGATCACCGCCAGCAGGTCGGCGCCATGGGCGACCAGCGGGGCGGCGTTGTCGAGGGTGATGCCGCCGATCACCGCGATTGGCAGCTTCACCTGGGCGCGGGCCTGCTCCAGCAGGTCGACGTTGGCAGCGGGCGCGCCCGGCTTGGTGACGGAATTGAAGAAGCGGCCAAAGGCCACGTAGCTGGCGCCTTCGCTGGCGGCCTGGGCGGCTAGCTCGAGGCTGGCGTGGCAGGTGGAGCCGATGATCGCCTGGCGGCCGAGCAGGGTGCGGGCCGGGGTCAGCGGGCCGTCCGTCTGGCCCAGGTGCACGCCGACGCCCAGGCGTGCGGCCAGTTCGGCGTCGTCGTTGATCAGCAGTTGGGTGCCGTAGCGCTCGCAGAGCTTCATCAGCCCTTCGGCTTCACGCAGACGGCGCGCCGCGTCGTCACTTTTGTCGCGGTACTGCAGCAGGCACACGCCGCCGTCCAGGGCCGCCTCGACATGGGACAGGAAACGGCCGGCGAGCAGCTGGCTGTCGGTGATGGCATACAGACCGCGTAGCTTCATTGTGGGCCTCGTATCAGGAGCAGAAGTCCAGGGGCAGGCGGCGCGGCACGAACTGGCCCTTGCCCAGTTGCTCGGCGTCACGCAGGGTGCGCCAGGTATAGTCCAGGGCGCTGCGCACGGCGCTTTCCAGCTGTTCACCGAGGGCCAGGCGGCCCGCCAGGGCGCTGGCCAGGGTGCAGCCCGAGCCGTGGTAGCTGCCTGGCAGGCGCTGGCAGGTCCAGGTGTGTTGCTGGCCGTCCTGGGTGTACAGGCGGTTGTGAATTTCGACTTCGTCGCCGTGACCGCCGGTAATCAGCAGGTGTCTACAGAACGGCAACAGTTTTTCGGCGCACTCGTCGGCGGTGCCTTCAGGCAGCTCGGCGAGGATGCGTGCTTCGGGCAGGTTCGGCGTGGCGATGGTCGCCAGCGGCAGTAGCCGTTCGCGCAGGGCGTAACCCACTTCGTCCTTGCCCAGGCGGCCACCGCCACCGGCCCGCAGCACCGGGTCGCAGACCAGCGGCAGGTGCGGGTGGGCAGCCAGCAGTTCGGCGACGGTGTCGACCATGTCGATCGAGCCGAGCATGCCTAGCTTGACGGCGGCCACCGTGGAGTCGGCCAGCACGGCGTTGGCCTGGGCCAGCACCCACTCGCGGTCGAGCACGCGGAAGTCGGAAACGTTGACGGTATCCTGCACGGTCAGGGCGGTCACTGCAGGTGCAGCGTGACAGCCTTGGGCGATCAGGGCTTCGATATCTGCCTGCAAGCCGGCGCCGCCACTGGGGTCGTGGCCGGAGAGACAGAGGACAACGGGGCGGGAGCTGTAGGTATTCATGGTCGGCGAGCTTACCACCAAACCTGTTTGGGCGGATCGTCCGACAAACGAGATTTGTTGATCGAACGGTCAGATTAGATTTTGTTTTTCTTCTGAAAGCATTGAGTTAGAGCCTTTTCTTTGTGTTTTTATATCGCCGATTACCAGGTTGTGAAGCTATGCTAGAGTGCTCGGATAACTCGACAAACGGGTTCTGCAGGATCACGTCGTCTCAAACGGATGGGAGGCTACCGCGACGCGACCGGACAGGCCATGCTGGGGCTGTATGCGCTATTTGCTGATTGTGCTTCTGGGTTTGCTGCCCGTGCTGGCCGGAGCGGTCGATTTCGACGACGCTACCCGGCATCTTCCACTGGGCAAGGCCATGCAGGTTTATGAAGACCTCGATGGCAGTGCCAGCATTGCCCAGGTCAGTGCCCCTGGGTTCGCCAAACACTTCCAAGCCCACCATGAAGACGTGCTGAACGCCGGTTACTCCACCTCGGTGTTCTGGCTCAAGGTCGAGCTGCGCCCGCTTGCCGCGCCTGGCGCGGCCCCACGGCAATGGCTGCTGGAGCTGGCCTACCCGCCGCTGGATCACCTTGAGCTATTTTTGCCTGACAGCAGCGGCTTGTACCGCCTGGCGCAACGCACCGGTGATGCCTTGCCCTACGACAGCCGGCAGATCCTGCAGAACAATTACCTGTTCGAACTGCAGTTGCCCCCTGGCAAGGTGACCACCGCCTACCTGCGGCTGCACAGCCAGGGTTCGGTGCAGGTGCCGTTGGCGCTGTGGTCCGCCGAGGCCTACATGGAGGAGCAGCCCACACGCCTGTATGTGCTGGGGATGATCTACGGCGTGTTGCTGGTGATGCTGGTGTACAACCTGTTCATCTACCTCAGCGTGCGCGACGTCAGCTACCTCTACTACATCCTCTATATTGCCTCGTTCGGGTTGTACCAGGTGTCGGTGAACGGTGCGGGCGTGGCCTACTTCTGGCCGGACAGCCCCTGGTGGGCGAATGCATCCACGCCACTGTTCATTGGTGCCTCCGGCCTGTTCGGTTGCCAGTTCGCCCGGCACTTCCTGCAACTGGGCAACACCAGCCGTGGTTTCGACCGGCTGCTGCAGCTACTGATGCTGGGCGGCGCGCTGGTCATGGTGCTGGCGGTGAGCATGCCCTACGGCATTGCCCTGCGCATGGCCACGCTGCTGGCATTGCTGTTTACCGTGAGCATCTTCAGCGCCGGCTTGTACGCCTGGTGGCGTGGCTTGCGCGTGGCGCGCTGGTTCATTATCGCCTGGACTGCGTTCCTGCTCGGTGGCTTGGTCAACACCTTGATGGTGCTGGGCTACCTGCCAAATGTGTTCATTACCATGTATGCCAGCCAGTTGGGTTCTGCGCTGGAGGTGGCCTTGCTGTCGCTGGCGCTGGCCGACCGTATCAACAGCCTGCGTGAGCAGCAGGCGCAGACCTTGCGCGAAACCGGGCGCACACTGGAGCAACTGAACCTGCAACTGGCCAGGAGCAACCGTCTGAAGGACGAGTTTCTGGCCAGCGTCACCCATGAACTGCGTACCCCGATGAACGGCGTGATTGGCTCGCTGGAGCTGATGCACACCCTGCCGATGGAGGCCGAAATGGCGCAGTACCATCGCACGGCGGCGGGGTCTGCCCAGGGCATGATGGACATGGTGGATGCGATCCTCACCCTGTCCGAACTGCAGGCCGGCCGCCTACGGGCGCAGCCAGCGCCGTTCAGCCTGCGTGCCCTGTTGCAGGGGTTGCGCGCCGGTTATGCCGGGCAGGCCTTGGGCAAAGGTTTGTACCTGAGCCTGGATATCCCGGCCGACCTGCCGGACGGGTTGCTCGGTGACGGGCAGAAACTGGCGCACTGCCTGGGCTGCCTGGTGGACAACGGTTTGAAGTTCACTCATCAGGGCGGGGTGATGATTCAGGTGCGCGGCCGCCGCGTGGGGCCGGACGATCTGGCGTTGACCTTCACGGTCAGTGATAGCGGTATCGGCTTTGATGACCTGGACCAGTCGACCCTGTACCAGCGGTTCTTCCAGGTGGATGGTTCGATGACCCGGCGCTACGGCGGCTTGGGGATCGGGTTGTCGATTTGCCGGCAGATGGGGGAATTGCTGGGCGCCAGGTTGGCGCATGAGTCGACGCGCGGGTTGGGCAGCCGGTTTGAACTCAGTTTGAACATGGCTATTTCGCAGGTGCAGATGAGTCCGAGTATCCTGCAGTCACGGCGCTCGCTGTAGCACTCATGGCCTGTGGCGCGCGTTTGCTCCCACCGCCACACGTTTAGTCATGAATGCCACTTTGACTGCCCCGCAGGGAGTGCTTCACTGGGTCTCTCAAGCCTACCCGGATCCAGGAGCCCCCCGATGAACCTGCACCAGTACGCTGAAACCCACGAAGTCACCAACCAGCCGCCGTCCCTCGACGGTGCCAACCTGTACCGCCTCGACTTGCCATTGCAAGAATGGTCCCGGCGTTTTGGCGCGGGCTGGGCCGAATCGCGGATCGATGCCTACGGTGCCCTGGCCGGCGGCCCACTGATGCAGGCGGGCTTCCTGGCCAACGCGCATAAGCCTGAATTCAGCAGCCACGACCGCTATGGCCATCGCATCGACCTGGTTGAGTTTCACCCGGCCTACCACGTGCTGATGCGCACCGCCGTCGAGCACGGGTTACCTTCTTTGCCATGGGCCGAACCCCGCGCAGGCGCCCATGTGGCGCGGGCGTCGATGACCTACCTGCACAGCCAGGCCGAGGCTGGCACCGGTTGCCCGCTGACCATGACCTTCGCCGCTGTGCCGGCGCTGCGCTTGCAACCTGAGCTGGCCGAATACTGGCTGCCAAAAATGCTTGCCTGCGAGTACGACCCGCGCAACGTCGGCGACCGGCACAAGGCCGGGGTCACCCTGGGCATGGCCATGACTGAAAAGCAGGGCGGTACCGACGTGCGCGCCAACACTACGCGGGCCTACCCTGTCGGTGCACCAGGCCCTGGCCAGGCCTATGAGCTGGTCGGCCACAAGTGGTTCTGCTCGGCGCCCATGTGTGATGCTTTCCTCACCCTGGCGCAAACCGAAAAAGGCCTGAGTTGCTTCCTGCTGCCGCGCCACCGCCCGGATGACAACCGCAACCAGTTCTATATCCAGCGCCTGAAGAACAAGTTGGGCAACAGTTCCAACGCCTCCAGCGAGGTGGAGTTCCGTGGGGCGCTGGCGTGGATGATTGGCGAAGAAGGGCGGGGCGTACCGACCATCATCGAGATGGTGGCCATGACCCGTTTCGACTGCATGGTCGGCTCCAGCGCCTTGATGCGCCAGGCGTTGACCCAAGCCGCCCACCACTGTGCGCACCGCAAGGTCGGTGGCCGTGTGCTGAACGAGCAGCCACTGATGCAGAACGTTCTGGCCGACCTGGCCCTGGAAAGCGAGGCGGCACTGGCCCTGAGCCTGCGCATGGGCCAGGCGCTGGAGCAATTGGACGACCCACAGCAAGCGCATTTCGCCCGGCTGGTCACGGCGGTGGGCAAGTACTGGATCTGCAAGCGTGCGCCGGCCATGATCAACGAGGCTGCCGAATGCCTGGGTGGCGCCGGTTATGTGGAAGACAGCATTCTGCCAAGGCTGTACCGCGAGGCGCCGGTCAACTCGACCTGGGAGGGCTCGGGCAATGTGCAGTGCCTGGATGTGCTGCGGGCCTTGTCCAAGGAGCCGGGTGTGCTCGATGCGCTGTTCACCGAACTGGGCGATGGCCATGGCGACCCGCGCCTGGCGGCGCACATCGGCAACCTCAAGGGTGCGTTTGCCGACACCGGCGATATGCAGTACCGGGCGCGGCAGTTGACCGAAGATATTGCCTTGGCGTTGCAGGCCAAGCTGTTGCTGGAGGCGGGGAATGCGGTGGTCAGCGATGCGTTTATCGGCAGCCGCCTGGCGGGGAGCGGGAGGGCGTACGGGGCATTGCCGCGGGGGGTTGATGCCGAGGCGCTGGTAACAAGGGCTACGCCCGCCTGGCCGCTGTAGGCGCGGGCTTGCCCGCGAATGAATCCAGCACCGATCAATGGGGGTGTATTTAACCCAGAAGGCAGGCAAGATGGTTCACATGCATGTCCAGACAGGAAGCACAGTGTGAGCCAAGCTTTTGTAGTCGTTGATACCCCCGAACAGGCCGTCGACCGTCTGGCGGCCCTGCATGAACAGGCCACCGGGGCCCTTAGCCAGGCCCTCAAGCGTTACCTGAAGGACCGTACCGAGCCGAACGCCGAGGAGCGCGACCTGTTCCGCTACCCTGCATTGCGCCTGACCTACATCAGCCACGGTGAGGTCGCCGCCACCACGCGCGCCTACGCCAAGGTCCAGGTAGCCGGTACCTACAGCGTTACCGTCACCCAGCCTGCTGCATTTCGTGGCTACCTGCTGGAGCAACTGCGCCCGCTGATGCACGACTACACCGTCACGGTAGAAGTCGGCGTCAGTGAACAGAACATCCCGTACCCCTACGTGGTCGATCAGGGCGACGAGCTGGCCGGCAGCGGCATTACCGCCGCGCAGCTGGCGCGGGTGTTCCCCAGCACCGACCTGTCGGCCGCCACCGACAATATCGCCGATGGTCTGTACGACTGGGACCGTGCCGAAGTGCTGCCGCTGGCGCTGTTCGATGCCGCGCGGGTCGATTTCTCGCTGCGCCGCCTGGTGCACTACACGGGCAGCGACTGGCGCCATGTGCAGCCGTGGATCCTGCTGACCAACTACCACCGTTATGTCGACCAGTTCATCAGCCATGGCCTGGAGCAACTGCGTGACGACCCGCGCTTCGTGCGCATGGTGCTACCGGGCAACGTGGTGATCGAAAAGGGCATGGACCACGGCGAAACCCAGGCCCTGGTGGCCAGCGTGGTCTGGCACCGCTACCAGATGCCGGCCTACCACCTGATCGCCGCCGACGGCGACGGTGTTACGTTGGTCAACATCGGTGTCGGCCCGTCCAACGCCAAGAACATCACCGACCACCTGGCGGTACTGCGCCCGCACTGCTGGCTGATGATCGGCCACTGCGGTGGCCTGCGGCAGTCGCAAACCATTGGCGACTATGTGCTGGCCCACGCCTACATGCGCCGCGACGGGATTCTCGACCGGGTTGTGCCGCCGAATATCCCGATCCCGGCCTTGGCCGAAGTGCAGATGGCCTTGCAGGAAGCCGCCGCGCAGGTCACTGGCGAGCGTGGCGAACAGCTGAAGAAGCGCCTGCGCACCGGCACCGTGCTCACCTACGACGACCGCAACTGGGAGCTGCGCTGGGCTCAGGAACGCCCGCTGATCAACCTGTCGCGTGCGGTGGCGGTGGACATGGAAAGCGGCACCATCGCTGCCCAGGGCTACCGATTACGCGTGCCGTACGGCACCTTGCTGTGTGTGTCCGACAAGCCGCTGCACAGCGAGATCAAGCTGCCGGGTTCGGCCAACGCCTTCTACAACCGCGCGGTCAGCCAACACCTGAAAATCGGCATTGCTGCTCTCGACCTGCTGCGCACCGAGCTCAACTCGCTGCACTCGCGTAAACTGCGCAGCTTCGATGAGCCGCCGTTCCGCTGAGGATTCATGTCACTGCCACCCCGTAACAAGCCGCGCCGTCCCCAGGCGCGGCCTGCCACCGGCCCGCGTCGCCAGGCCAAGGCGCCACCGACCGAGCCGCGCCTGATCCTGTTCAACAAGCCGTTCGACGTGCTGACCCAGTTCAGCGACGGCGAAGGGCGCGCGACCCTCAAAGACTTCATCGACATCGCGGGCGTGTACCCGGCCGGTCGGCTGGACCGCGACAGTGAAGGCCTGCTGTTGCTGACCAACGATGGCGGGCTGCAGGCGCGGATTGCCGACCCCAAGCACAAGTTGGCCAAGACTTACTGGGTACAGGTGGAGGGCGAACCGAGCGACGAGCAGTTGCAGCGCTTGCGTGACGGTGTGGAACTGAACGATGGGCCAACCTTGCCGGCCGAGGCGCGGCGGCTGGAAGAACCCGAGCTATGGCCGCGCAACCCGCCTGTACGCTTTCGCAAAAGCGTACCGACCAGCTGGCTGGAACTGGTGATCCGGGAGGGGCGTAACCGCCAGGTACGACGGATGACGGCGGCGGTGGGGTTGCCGACCTTGCGCCTGGTGCGGGTGAGGATTGGTGATTGGGCGCTGGATGGGCTGGAGCAGGGTTGCTGGCGCGAAGTCCCGGCTAAATTACAGCGCTAGCCGGGGCCGCAGCACGCTCCCGGCAGCCTTGAGCCTTACACCCCTTCGAGAAACCCCACCACCACGCTCTTGATGATAAAGGCCAGCACCCCGAGCCCCAGCACGAAGAACAGGATCAGCGTCCCGAACTTGCCCGCCTTGGATTTTTTTGCCAGGTCCCAGACGATGAAGCCCATGAAACCGATCAGCACGGTGACCAGGATGATCATCATCCACTCTTCGAATACGGCGGGATCCATCGGTGTTCTCCAGGCGGGTTGAGCGTCCGATTATACGCTGGCTGGTGTGAGGGATTAACGCAGGTGGGTCAATGGCAGTTCGGTGCTGGCCAGTACCTGGTTGAGCACGAAGCTCGAACGCACGCTGGTGACGCCTTCGATACGGGTCAGGCTGCCTAGAAGCAGTTTCTGGTAGTGGTCCATGTCGGGCACCACCACTTTGAGCTGGTAGTCGGCATCCATGCCGGTGACCAGGCTGCATTCCAGCACCTGCGGCAGGTTGCGGATGGCGGCCTCGAACGTTTCGAAACGCTCAGGGGTGTGGCGGTCCATGCCGATCAGCACATAGGCCGTCAGGCTCAGGCCCAGCTTCTTGCGGTCGAGCAGCGCAACCTGGCGCGAAATGTAGCCATCGTCCTCCAGTTGCTTGACCCGACGCGAGCATGGCGAAGGTGACAGGCCGATGCGTTCGGCCAGCTCCTGGTTGGAAATGCGCGCATCGCGCTGCAATTCGGCGAGGATGCTCAGGTCGTAACGGTCAAGTTTGCTCATGGCATTTGCCTTTTCTGTTCGTATTGCGGCGAATTATCAATCCAGGGTGAAAAATTGCGCAAGTGCTATTTATCTGAGCAATCTTCGCAATCATCTGTCGCAAGCCGTCCGGTATCTTTATCACCAGAATCACTGCCCGGACATCAGTCCACGGCGACGCGCCCTAGGCGGGCGGTCGCGGCCAGCCATCCAACAGGATCTGCAGGCCCCCGGGCTACACACCCTCCAGAAGACGGTGTGAGGTGAGCCGGCGCCACAAGTGCCGAGCACGGACGACAATTCCTGAAGGGAGGCCTTGTGGCCTCCCTTTTTTCTGTCCGGAAATTTAATTGGCCTGCGTGATGGGCGCGGTAGACTGGTTGCGGGCGCAGTTTTCTACCGAGAGGAATACCATGAAGTCGCGCATCTGGCAGTTGGCAGGTGTTGGTTTGCTGGGTTTGAGCATCAGCCTCGGGGCCATGGCCGAAGGGCCGGGCGAGGGGCATGGCGAACGCGGCCAGCAGGTGCAAGGTGAGGGCGTGCCTGGCCGCTCGCTCAACTCGCGCGACGAAGTGCGCCAGACCCAGCCCCCGCGCCAGGGTTATTACCAGGACATTCCCCGCCGCCACGGTGATGACCATCACTGGCAAGCCGGTGGCCCTGGGCAACGGCCCGGTGCTGACTGGCAAGGGCGCCCGGATGGCCATGGCAATGGCTGGGGGCCTGGGCCGCAGTATCGCCCGGGGCACACCGTCGACCATTTTCCCGACCGCTACTGGAAAGTGCCTTACCGTGGTGCTGACTACTTCTACTCCGGCGGCTACTGGTACCGCCCTCATGGTGGCAGCTACATCGTGGTGAGGCCGCCCTATGGCGTGCGGGTCAATTACCTGCCGCCTTATGCGCGGGAAGTGTGGCTGGGGGGTGGGCTGTTCTTCCTGGTAGCCGATACCTACTACCAGTACCTGGCGGACAGCCAGGAGTACGTGGTGGTCAACCCACCGGTCGGCGTGCCGGCGCCCGTACCGGTGGCACCGTCGAACGGTGGGTATGACGTGGTGGCTTACCCGATGTATGGCCAGGGGCAGGAACAGCAGGAGCAGGACCGTTACCAGTGCCATCGCTGGGCAGTGAGCCAATCCGGCTTCGATCCGGCGACGGCGACGTACGCACCGCCAGCCAATGTGCTCGACAATTACCGGCGGGCGCTGGGTGCCTGCTTCAGTGGCCGGGGATACAGCATCAACTAAAGCGGTAGGCGCGGCCTGTTAGCCTGAAGAATATCTATACCGGGTCGGCGTGCACCATCACATCCGCCTGTGGATAACGCTGGCGGATCACCCGTGAGGCCTCCACGCACAATCCGTGTGCTTCATGCAGTGGTAGCTGCCCTGGTAGCTCCAGGTGCAACTGCACGAACCACTGGTTGCCCGACACCCGCGTACGCAGGTCGTGCACGCCCTTGACGCCGGGAATGGCCAGTACCCGCGTGGCCATGTCTTCGCCGACATCGCTGGGCAGTTCCTTGTCCATCAGGATTGCCGTGCTTTCGCGGGCAATCTGCAAGGCACTCCAGAGGATGTAAAAGGCGATGCCCAGGCCGAACAGCGCATCCAGCTGGGGCCAGCCGAAACGCGCCAGCAGCAGGGCCAGCAGGATGCTGCTGTTTAGCAGCAAGTCCGAGCGGTAGTGCAGGGAGTCGGCCCGCACCGCGGTAGAGCCGGTCAGGCGGATGACCTTGTACTGCAAGGCCAGCAGGGCGACGGTCAGCACCAGCGACAGCAGCATCACCGCGATGCCGATGGCGGTATCACCCAGCGGTTGTGGGGTGTGCAGGCGCTCGACCGCCTGCACGCCGATCAGCACTGCACTGACCCCGATGAACAGCGCCTGCGCCATGCCGGCCAGGGCCTCGGCCTTGCCATGGCCGAACCGGTGATCGTCGTCTGCCGGGCGCAGCGCATAGTGCACCGCCAGCAGGTTGAGGAACGAGGCTACAGCGTCCAGTGCCGAATCGGTCAGCCCGGCCAGCAGGCTCACCGAACCGCTCAGCCACCAGGCCAGCGCCTTGCTCAGCACCAGAATACTGGCCACCGCCAATGACGCGCGCGTGGCCAGGCGTAGCAGGCGCTGGTGTTCAGCCGGGGTGGTGATCATCCGTGGTCGGTGTCCTTGTGGCTCAGGCGGCTGGCACCAGGCCCAGGCTGGCCAACTGCTCGACACTGCCGCGGTGCTGGATCAGCCGAGGGTCGTCCAATGGCAGGCGCTGGCCCAGTTCGCTTTCGAGAATGGCCTGCAACTTGAGGTTGTCGACCTTGCCATCTGGTTTGACGGCTTCTTGCAGTTTGGCTGGGTCGACCTGGGCGGTGCGGCCACCTGGGTAGTAGATGGCGCCCGTGGCGAAGTCGATGCCGAAGGCGATCAGCCCAGGGATCACGTAGAACAGGATGCCAATGGCGTCCATTGCGGCAACCACAGGGTCGATCTTGCCGCCGATCTGGCCGCGCCGGTCCGGGTAGAAAATGGTGCCGCAGGCCGTCAGTTGGGTCAGCAGGGTGGCAATGAGGGCGCCACCGATGACGCGGGTCGAGATGCGCATGTAAATCTCCGAGAAGGTGTTCAGCAGGGCAAGCGAAGCGCCTGCGCCTGATGCTAAGACCATGATAGAGCAGGCTGGGTTCGCCGTTATACTCGCCAGACTGTTCGAGGACCACCATGATTTCATTACCCATTGATGCGGCCTTGCCCGCTTTGCGCCAGGCCCTGGCAAACCGTGACGAAGCGGTGCTTGAAGCGCCGCCCGGCGCTGGCAAGACCACCCGCGTGCCGTTGGCGCTGCTGCACGAGCCGTGGCTGGCCGGGCAGACCATCCTGATGCTTGAGCCACGGCGCCTGGCGGCGCGGGCGGCCGCCGAGCGGCTGGCCAGCGAGCTGGGCGAGCAGGTGGGGGAAACGGTGGGTTACCGCATCCGCCTGGACAGCAAGGTCGGGCTTAAAACCCGTATCGAAGTGGTGACCGAGGGCATCCTCACCCGCCGCCTGCAGGCCGACCCGGCACTGGAGGGTGTGGGCTTGCTGATCTTCGACGAATTTCACGAGCGCAGCCTGGATGCCGACCTGGCCCTGGCGCTGAGCCTCAATGGCCGCGAGTTGCTGCGTGACGACCCGCCGCTGAAGATTCTCCTGATGTCCGCCACCCTGGAAGGCGAGCGCCTGTCGCGGTTGCTGGACGATGCGCCGGTGGTCAGCAGCGAAGGCCGCATGCATCCGGTGGATATCCGTTGGGGGCGAGCGTTCCAGCCGGGCGAGTTCATCGAACCACGGGTGGTGGACAGCGTGCTGCAGGCGCTGGCAGACCAAGCCGGCAGCGTGCTGGTATTCCTGCCTGGGCAGGCCGAGATCCGCCGGGTGCACCAGAGCCTGCAGGAGGCCTTGGGCGATCGGCCCGAAATTCTGCTCTGCCCACTGCATGGCGAACTGGATCTCAATGCCCAGCGTGCCGCCATCGACCCGCCGGCCAAGGGCCTGCGCAAGGTGGTGCTGGCCACTAACATCGCCGAAACCAGCCTGACCATCGATGGCGTGCGTGTGGTGATCGATGCCGGCCTGGTCCGTGTGCCGCGCTTCGACCCTGGCAGCGGTATGACCCGCCTGGACACTCAGCGTATCTCCCGCGCCAGCGCCACTCAGCGCGCCGGCCGGGCCGGCCGCCTGGAGCCCGGCGTGTGCTACCGCCTGTGGTCCGAAGCCCAGCATGAGCAACTGGCCGCCCATGGCAGCGCCGAAATCCTCCAGGCCGACCTGGCCGGGTTGGCCCTGCAACTGGCGCGCTGGGGCGTTACCCCCGAGCAGTTGCGCTGGCTTGACCAACCGCCGGCTGCCGCGTTCGCCCAGGCCCAAGACCTGTTGGTGCGGCTCAATGCCTTCAAGCCTGGTAGCCGTGACAACCTCAGCGAACACGGCCAGGCCATGGCCGAACTGCCGGCGCACCCACGCATCGCGCATTTGCTGCTGCGTGGCCAGGACCTGGGCCTGGCACAGATGGCCTGCGATGTGGCTGCGCTGCTGGGGGAGCGGGATATCCAGCGTGGGGGTGGTGCGGACTTGCACAACCGGCTGGCGCTGGTCAGTGGCGAAAGCAAGGCGGCGCGTGGCGGCCAGGGTGGCGTGCAGCGGGCGCGTCAGCTGGCCCGCCAGTACCGTGGCCTGTTGCGAGGCAAGGCCGGTGCGCCGGTCGCCGACCCGGACCACTCGCGCTGGCTGGGCGCGCTTCTGGCGCTGGCCTACCCCGACCGCGTCGCCTTGCAGCGCCGCGAGGGTGGGGCGGAGTATCGGTTGGCCAACGGCCGTGCGGCGCTGTTTGCCGAGGTTGACGCGTTGATGAAGTGCCCCTGGTTGGTAGTCGCCGACCTGGGTAGCCGCCAGGGGCAGCGTGAGGAGCGCATCTACCTGGCCGCCGAATTCGATCCGGCGTTGCTCGATGGCGTGCTGGCCGAGCAGGTCGAGCGGGTCGATATCGTTGATTGGGACGAGCGCGAGCAGGTGTTGCGCGCCGAGCGGCAGGTCAAGGTTGGCGAACTGGTCCTCAGCCGTGAGCCACTACCGGGCCTGGATGACGAGGCCAAGGCCAGGGCGCTGCTTGGCCTGGTTCGGCGCAAGGGCCTGAACCTGCTGACCTGGACGCCGGAACTGCGCCAGTGGCAGGCACGGGTGGCACTGCTGCGCCAGCTGGACCTGGAAAAGGATGGCCACAGCGAATGGCCCGACCTGGGCGACGAGGCCCTGCTCGCCAACCTGGAAGACTGGCTGCAGCCCTACCTGGGCAAAGTGTCGCGCCTTAGCCACTTTGCCGCGCTGGACCTGCCGTCGCTGTTGCGCAACCTGTTGCCCTGGCCGCTGCCACAGCGCCTGGACGAACAGGCCCCCGCGCACCTGGCGGTGCCGTCCGGCTCGAACATTCGTCTGGACTACAGCGAGAGCCCGCCGGTCCTCGCCGTGCGCTTGCAAGAGCTGTTCGGGCTTGCCGACACCCCACGCATCGCCAACGGCCGGCAGCAGGTCAAGCTGCACCTGCTGTCACCCGCACGCCGGCCGGTGCAGGTGACCCAGGACTTGGCGAACTTCTGGCGCACCACCTACGCCGAGGTGAAGAAGGATTTGAAGGGGCGGTATCCGAAGCATTACTGGCCTGACGACCCCTTGGTGGCCGAGGCTACGGCGCGAGCCAAACCTCGGGGGACCTGAGCGTGGCCGGGGCGGCTGTCAGCCGAGCGGTACGAGCAGGAAGGTGAACACTTCACCTTCCTCGACATTGAGCAAGGCCACCCAGTCGCCGCTTTTGTGCGGCGTATCCTTGATGATGCCAACCCTGTGGCCTCGGTGGTCGCGCAGATGGCAGACCAGGCCGTCCTCGGTCAGCTCCAGTGGCTCGATCTTCCAGTAGTCAGTGACGTCGGCATGCCAGTAGAAGCCCAGGTAGCCATTGCGGCTGATGCCCAGTTTCTTGGCTTGTGGTCGCCCAGGGATGCTGATGTGGTGATGCAGGCGATCGTCGGTCTGCGAGTGGTAATGAAAGTCCATCACCGGCGAGTCCTGCTTTCCCCCAATCTGTAGCCAGTCATCCTCAGGGGTAACCCCCCAGCTGAACTTGTCACTGCTGCGGCTCAGGCGCAGTGGGATGTACCGGTTGACGGCGCGCATGTACAGCCTGCCGCGAAACGACCTGGCAAATTCCGCTTTGATGTCTTCGTGCATGGTGCTTTCCTCGGTTGGCATTTAAGGTTTCGCACCCTAATGCCCAAGCGCGACGCCCAGGCAGATCGAAGACTTTCCCCGGTTGCCTCAGGCGCCGGCTTCACCTTCCAGCAGCATGAACAGGCGGTACAGCACCACGGTGCTGAACAGCTGCAGGAAGCCGCTGAGGCTGTCCATGGCCAGCTCCATGCCAGGCGAGGGTTCTGGGAAAGCCATCAGCAGCAGCCCGTCGATCAGCCAGATCGGTGCCAGCACAGCCACCACACAGAACATGATGCGCATGAAGTGACCGGTGGTCATGCTGGCACTTTCGCGCATCGCCTGCACCACCGGGCGGCCGCGCAGCACCAGCAGGTACTCGGCGAACACCAGATTGATCATGATCCATACGCCCGGGAAGACGAACAAGGCAAGGCCCGCCATGATCAGCAGCGAACTGATGAGAATCAGCAGGGCCAGTTGTGGCCAGAGCTGCAGGGCGCGGGCGAACAGATCGCGCTTGGCGATTTCCTGGCCCTTGCTGCGGGTATCGAGGTAAAGGATCAGCGCGGCGCTGTACAGCGGGTAGAGCAGCAGGCTGACGAGCATGCCGTAGGCAGGCGATGCCTGGTCGCCCAACTGCCGGTACAGCAACTGAGTGAGCAGGGCTTCCAGCACCACCAGCGGCAGGCACAGCTGGACAATGTTCGGCAGGTGGCGGCGGAAGAAGTACAGGGAGTCGCGCAGAACGCTCAGCGGATTCATCAGTCAACATCGCATGGCAGTAAAAACAGGGGCCTAACTTTAGCCCAAAGCAGGCCTGGGGCTGTCACTTGCTGAAAAAAGTTTCACCGCGCCGGTGATTGAATCCCGCGTCCGTACGCCCCATCTTTGACGCTGTCCGTTGTCCCGCTACCCCACGAGGTCGCCCATGAACACTGAAGAACAAACCCTGATCGACGGCCTGTTCGGCCGCATCAAGCAAGCTGAAGACCCGAGCCAGCCGCGCGATCCGCAGGCCCAGGCGTGCATCGAGCAACATCTGCGTCAACAGCCGGCGGCGCCTTACTACATGGCACAAGCCATATTGGTGCAGGAGGCTGCGATCAAGCGCCTCGACGAGCAGAACAAGCAGCTGGAGGCCGAACTGCAGCAGGCCCGCGCCCAGGCCCAGGCCGCACAAGCCGCCAGCAGCGCGCCAAGCAATGGCGGGGGTGGTTTCCTGTCCAGCCTCTTTGGTTCGGGTGGGCGTAACGCGGCCCCGGCGGTGCAGCCGCAGCGTCCCGCTGCTGCCCCGGTGGCGTCGGGTGGTGGCTGGCGCGAGCCTTCGGCACCGGGCTTCTCCCAGCCGCCAACACAGCAACCTGGCTTTGCCGCCGCGCCGGCGCGCGGCGGCGCCAGCAGTTTCCTCGGTGGGGCCATGCAGACCGCTGCCGGTGTGGCCGGTGGTGTGTTGCTGGCGCAGGGTATCAGCAGCCTGTTCAACCACAACTCGCAGCCGGAAGAAGTGGTCGAGGTGATCAAGGAAGAACCGACACCGGCCAGCGACAACGGCGGCTGGAACGACCAGGGCGGTCAGCAGCAAGTGGCTGACAATGGCGGTTGGGGCAGTGACCAGGGTGGTTACGCCGACAGCGATTATGGCAGCGATGATGGCGGGTTCTTCTCGGACGACGACTCGTACGTCTGACAGGTCTGGCATACTGCTGGCATTTTTGAGGGGCGCTGTGCGCCCCTTTCGCGACGCAAGGCCGCTCCCACAGGTAAAGTGCAGGTTTCACACGCATTGCCCGACCTGTGGGAGCGGCCTTGTGTCGTGAAAGGGCTGCAACGCAGCCCCAAAATCCCAGACCGGACACGAGGTTCCCAGGTGAAAAAGATCGCGCTGTTCGCCGATGTGCAGAACCTCTACTACACCGTGCGCCAGGCCCATGGCTGCCATTTCAACTACACCGCCCTTTGGGCCGACGTCAGCCGCGAAGGCCAGATCGTCGAAGCCGTGGCCTATGCCATCGACCGTGGCGACGCCAAGCAGCAACAGTTCCAGCAGATTTTGCGCAACCTCGGTTTCGACGTGCGTCTCAAACCCTTCATCCAGCGCAGCGATGGCTCGGCCAAAGGCGACTGGGATGTGGGCATTACCCTGGATGTAATCGACGCGGCAAGCAGGGTCGACCAGGTAGTGCTGGCTTCTGGCGATGGTGATTTCGACCTGCTGCTGGAGCGGGTGATCCAGCGCCATGGCACCGAAGCCGTGGTGTATGGCGTGCCGGGGCTGACGGCGCTGTCATTGATCCGTGCCGCCACCCGCTATGTGCCCATTGAGGGCACACTGTTGCTCAAACACTAAGGTTTTTCATGGAACGTATCGCTGTCATCGACTTTGAAACCACCGGTATTTCCCCCGGTGCCGGTTGCCGCGCCACCGAGGTGGCGGTGGTAATGCTCGAAGGCGGGCGCATTGTCGAGCGCTACCAGAGCCTGATGAACGCGGGCGTGCCAGTGCCGGCCTTCGTCGCCGGCCTGACCGGCATCACCACCGCCATGTTGCGCACTGCGCCGCCGGTGGACAAAGTGATGAACGAGGTGGCCGAGTTTGTCGGTTGCACCCCATTGCTGGCGCACAACGCGGCCTTCGACCAGAAGTTCTGGGACTACGAACTGAGCCGCATCGGTCGCAGCCGCAGCCAGCCGTTCGCTTGCTCTCTGCTGCTGTCACGGCGCCTGCTGCCGGCGGCGCCGAACCACAAGCTGGGTACTCTGACACGTTGGGCTGGGTTGCCGGACACCGGGACCGCGCACCGGGCCATGGCCGATGCCGAAATGGCCGCCAACCTGCTGCAACACCTGACTGGCGTGTTGCGCCAGGACCACGGTTTACAGCAACTTTCGCACGATCTGCTTTGTCGGTTGCAGAAAGTCCCGGCTGCAAAGGTGCGCGACACGCTGGCCAAGTACCGTTAGGGCTGGCCGGCAATACAGGGCTCAAGCCGAACGCACCAAAAGTGTGCCGCTCATTTGAGCCCGTTCTGTAACGTATCTTCGCCCAGGCAGGCCGTTAAACTGAAGCACCCGTAAACGGATTTCGAGTTTTCCCATGCCTGCCGCCCGTCGCTTCCCGCTGTTGCTCATTGGTGCTTTCCTGGCCTTGTACCTGGTTTGGGGTTCCACTTATCTGTTCATTCGTATCGGCGTGGAGAGCTGGCCTCCGATGCTCATGGCCGGGGTGCGCTTTCTGATTGCCGGCGGCCTGCTGTACGGTTTTTTGCGCTGGCGCGGTGTGCCCGCGCCGACCTGGCCGCAGTGGCGGGCGGCAGGGGCAATTGGCTTTTTGCTGCTTAGCTGTGGCAACGGTGGTGTGACCGTGGCCGAGCATGCTGGCGTGGCGTCGGGCGTAGCGGCGCTGGCCGTGGCGACAGTGCCACTGTTCACCCTGCTGTTCGGCCTGTTGTTCGGGCACCGCAATTCGAAGCTGGAGTGGGCGGGCATTGCCCTGGGGCTGGTGGGTATCGGCCTGCTGAACCTGGGTTCCAACCTGCAGGCAAGCCCGATGGGTGCAGCGCTGATCCTGTTCGCAGCGGCGTCCTGGGCGTTCGGCTCGGTGTGGAGCAAAACCTTGCCGCTGCCCCAGGGGCCGATGGCCAGCGCGGCAGAAATGCTGGTGGGGGGGGCGGTACTGTTGCTGGGCAGTGTGCTGTCGGGCGAGCGTATGACGCAGATGCCGACCGCTGCCGGCTGGGGGGCGTTGGCCTATCTGGTGTTCTTCGGCTCGATCCTGGCGTTCAGTGCCTACATGTATTTGCTCAAACATGTGCGCCCGGCAGCCGCCACCAGCTACGCCTACGTCAACCCGGCGGTGGCGGTGCTGTTGGGCATCGTCTTCGCCGGCGAACAGATTGGCGCCGAAGAGTGCGTGGCGATGGCGGTGATTATCGGTGCGGTGGTGCTGATCGGCCTCCCACAGTGGCGCAAGGCGCCTGCGCAGCCGTTGAAAGGCGAAATCTGCAAGTAGGCAGGGGTGATGCGGTAAACTTGCCGCCTTCGCTGAACCCCCCGACGGTATTGCCATGAATTTCGCCAAACTCGGCCTGATCGAACCGCTGCTGCGTACCCTGCAGCAGCTGGACTACACCACCCCGACCCCGGTGCAGGCCAAGGCCATCCCCGCCGTGCTGGCCGGCCGCGACCTGATGGCCGCAGCCCAGACCGGTACCGGCAAGACCGCAGGCTTTGCCTTGCCCGTGCTGCAGCGCCTGGCGCTGGAAGGCGAAAAGGTGGCCAGCAACTCCATCCGTGCGCTGGTGCTGGTACCTACCCGCGAACTGGCCGAGCAGGTGCACAACAACGTGCGCGAATACGCCGAGAACCTGCCGCTGAGCACCTACGCGGTGTATGGCGGCGTCAGCATCAACCCGCAGATGATGCGCCTGCGCCGTGGTGTCGACCTGCTGGTGGCCACCCCGGGTCGTTTGCTCGACCTGTTCCGGCAGAACGCGGTGAAGTTCAACCAGGTGCAGACCCTGGTACTGGACGAAGCTGACCGCATGCTCGACCTGGGCTTTGCCGAGGAGCTGCAATCGGTTTACGCGGTGCTGCCCCGCAAGCGCCAGACGCTGCTGTTCTCCGCCACCTTCTCCGATCAGATTCGCGTGCTGGCGGGGTTGGCCTTGAATGACCCGCTCAGTATCGAAGTGAGCCCGCGCAACGCCACCGCGACCAGCGTCAAGCAGTGGCTGGTGCCTGTGGATAAAAAGCGCAAGGAAGACCTGTTCTGCCACCTGCTGCGCAAGCAGCGCTGGACCCAGGTGCTGGTGTTCGCCAAGACCCGTAACGGTGTCGACCAACTGGTGCAGCGTTTGCTGGCCGAAGGTGTGAACGCCGACGGCATTCATGGGGACCGCCCGCAGGCTACCCGTCAGCGCGCGCTGGACAGCTTCAAGGCCCGCGAAGTGCAGGTGCTGGTGGCCACCGATGTGGCAGCCCGTGGCCTGGACATCGATGATTTGCCGCTGGTGGTCAACCTTGACCTGCCGATCGTTGCCGAGGACTACGTGCACCGCATTGGCCGTACCGGGCGGGCGGGCAACAAGGGCGAGGCGATTTCGCTGGTGTGCGCGGATGAAGTGCAACTGCTGGCGGCTATCGAAGTGCTGACCCGGCAGACCCTGCCGCGTCATGAAGAGCCTGATTTTATCCCTGATCATCGGGTGCCGCTGACCGATGCCAGTGGCCAGGTGATCAAGAAACCGAAGAAGCCCAAGAAGCCGAAAGAAAACAGCGCCAAGCGCGGGCTGGGCCGTTGGATGGACAGTTCTGAGGCGGGTAATTCCGAGCCGGCAGTCAAGGCGGTGCGCAAGGTGCCGAGTTTCAATGGTGGGCCGCGCAAGCGTAAGCCCTGAGATTTCGGGGCCGCTCTGCGGCCCATCGCGACACAGTTCAGGCCCGCGCCGTACCTGTGGCAGCGGCCTTGTGTCGCGAAAGGGCTGCGCAGCAGCCCCGGCAATCGTTCAGGAAACCCGCTTAACCCAATCCGCCGCCGCCCGCCCGGCGTGCAAGCCGCTGGCAAAGCACGCCGTCAGCAAATACCCCCCGGTCGGCGCCTCCCAGTCCAGCATTTCGCCGGCACAGAACACCCCCGGCATGCCCTTGACCATCAACCCCTCATCCAGCCCCTCGAAACGCACCCCGCCGGCGCTACTGATCGCTTCATCCAGCGGCCGTGTACGCACCAACGTGATCGGCAATGCCTTGATCGATCGGGCCAGCGCCTGCGGGTCGGCAAAGCTCGCGTGATCGGTCAGCTCCCGCAGCAGTGCCGCCTTGACCCCATCGATACCCAACTGGCTGTGCAGATGCTTGGCCATGGAGCGTGAACCGCGTGGCTTGGCCAGTGCCTGGGCAATTTTGTCCACAGGCTTGTCCGGCAGCAGGTCGAGCAACAGCAGCCCACGGCCGTCACGGTTGATGGCCTCGCGCAGCGGAGCCGACCAGGCATACACCAGGCTGCCCTCCACACCTTGCGCGGTGAGGATGAACTCGCCTTTGCGCGGTGCACTGCCCGGTACGCTGAGGGCAATGTTCTTCAGCGGCGCGCCGGCGAACTTGTCCTTGAGCAAGGCGCTCCAACTGTCCACTTCAAAACCGCAGTTGCTCGGCTGCAAAGGCGAGATATCCACAGCCCGTTCGGCCAG